>CAZZAQ010000007.1:1290-12790 GCA_964652165.1 uncultured Bifidobacterium sp. | reverse complement strand
AATTCTGGAATTCTTATTCGAACTACGCAAACGCGCAGCTTGCGTACCCGCGCCAATTGGAATTCAGCGTGGGCGTGGTCTCGACTTCCCTTCTGAGGAACAATAACGGTTTCCAGGTGATCTCGAACATCGCGAACGGAGATGGCCTCACCAATGCCCCACTTTCCTGGTCCAACGCCTACCGCTTGACGAAGGCGATAGCCATCACCGCTCTGCCGCCGTCCATCTTTTACAACTATCCGCCCAACGGCCCCGGCTTCAAACCGTTCGACCAGAACACCAGCGCCAATAACGCCTTCGAGAAAGTGGGTCCGGCGAGCAAGAACCGCTGGGGCTTGTCGGTCAGCAACCGCGTTCTGTGCTTCCTGTTCGACAACAACCGGTTGATCGACTGCTACGCGTCGGCCCGGATGAATTCGCAAATTGATCTGAGCTTGGAACTGGATAACGCCACCGCCGAAATCTCCGGTTTCGGTCCCATGTGGCACCCGGTGCGCGGAATTGAGAATCAAATCACGGCCTCACGAGGCCCGGTCCCGAACACCGACGAGTGGGTGGACTATTCGGGCCTCCCCAGCTTCAGCACGGTTCAGGCAGCGGCCGCCGGATTCGAAGCGTTCATGAGCGGCAGTTCGGTGACTCAGGAAGTCATTCAGGCGGGATTCAGCCCGAATATTCGGATTTTGCAGGTCAATTCCTGGGAGGCGAACGATCCGATGGTGCATTACACCGTTTACGATTTGTTCGGCGGCGCGTCGTACGGCGGAGCCTACTCCAACTCCGCAATCACTCGCCTGACCCCTCGCGTCCCATCCACCATCTACACGAACGCTTTGACTTCTGTCGTTTCGTCACCGGGCTACTCCCTCGGCAACAAACGCTACGATCCTTGGGGCGGACCGCAGCCTACCGTCGGCGGACCCTTGGAACCGTTCCGTTTCGCCGAAAAGGATCCCGGCGTTTACGTACCCGCCCTCTGGGATTTTCCTTTGCAGAAGTTCCCGTCGCTCGGCTGGCTGGGGCGGGTGCATCGCGGCACGCCGTGGCAGACCATCTACTTCAAGGCGCCGGACCCGAACTACACGATGACCGACTGGGCCGCGCACACGGGCGCGGCGTTCATGCAGGACACCTTCCCGACCAACGACTGGCGCCTGCTCGACGTGTTCACCGCGGCGATCCATCCCAACGCCACGCGCGGCCGGCTCTCGATCAACCAGACCAATCCCGCCGCCTGGTCGGCGGTCTTCGCCAGCGTGCCGGTCACCGCCGCGCTCAACGACGGCAGCGGCGCTCCGCCGGCCTACGAGACCAATGTCCAGCCCAGCTCGGTCGATGCCCCGCTGGCCGCGATTGTCGAGAACATCAACCTGACCCGCTCCAGCGTGTTCAAAGGCCAATTCAAAAAGCTCAGCGAGTTCATGATGGTCACCAACCTCACCATCGGTTCGCCCTACTTCGCCAACTTCGACCCCGGTATCAAACAGAGCGTGAATTTCTTTCTCACGGACTCGGACTACGAGCGGCTTCCGCAGCAAATACTTTCCCTAGTCAAATTGGGCGAACCGCGGTACGTGGTGTATTCGTGGGGCCAGTCGCTGAAGCCTGCCGACTACGTGCCCGGCATCGGCATCGGCGTCGATGCGGGCACGAAGCTCACGCGCAATTATCAGATCACCGGCGAGCTGGCTACGCGCGCGGTCGTGCGGGTCGAGTTCGAGCGAAACCCGGTGACGGGCCAGAGCTTGTTCCACCGGCCCCACGCCGTGGTCGAGAATTTCAACATCCTGCCGAACGAGTAAGACGGGTCGTGGACACCCTGACTTCGGTAGGGCGAGGCTCCCGCCGAGCCCTGATCAGAAAAAGAGAATGGGCTCCGCAGGAGCGTCGCCCTACCGGGATGGATTTCTCCCTTCGCCGAAGGGCCGTTTTGTGCTTAACTGACGTATGCAATTGAGAACCCGTACGTGGGTCATCATCAGCTTGCTTTGCTTTCTGGCAGCGGTGTTTTTCTGGCAGCTCGGCGAAAAGCTCGATGCCCGCGCGAAGGCCGGCGCGCAACGGCGCGGGACGAACGGCTCCTCGGGCGCCGACCGGCCGGTCTCCACGGCAACGCCTGCGCCGACCCCGCCGGGTGCGGCCCCGGCCCCGGCCGCGGCACCGGCGACGATCAAAACCAACTCGGCTAACGCGCTCGCCACGAATTTGTTTCCGCACCGGCTCAGCAACACCCGGCGGAGTCTCGAAGACCTTCTCCACGCGGACGAAGCAATCCTCCTGCGCAATGCGCTCATCGACTCGGCGGCGCCGGTCCCGCTTTCAATCCCCGCCCACCTTCGCGCGTCCGGCGACCCCGGGGCGTACGTCGTCCAGTCACGCGGTCCGATTACCGACTCGTTTCGCGCCCAACTCTCGGCGGCCCCTGCTGAAATCGTCGGCTATGTCCCGAATAACGCCTATCTGGTCCGCGCTTCGAGCGCCGCCGCCCAACGGCTCGCGGCGCTGCCGGGAACGCAGCGCGTTTATCCCTGGGAACCGTATTTCAAACTCGATCCAGTCTTGCTCGGGCTGGCGGTGGATCAGAAACCGCTCCCGAGCGGAGCGCTCAATCTGCTGCTATTTCCCGGCGAGTGGCCCGCGGCGCAGCCCGCCTTCGACCGGCTCGGTGTGAGCGTGACCGCGGAGCAGCCGTCGCCGTTCGGTCCGTTTCTGACCGTGCTGGCGCCGACGAACCGGCTGGTCGAACTGGCCGCGCTGTCGGCGGTCCAGGCCATCGAGCGCCACTTCGGGCGCGGCAGCGCCAATGATCTCACGCGCGCGCGGCTGCGCGTCTCGACGAACACCATCACCGCCGCCAACTACCTCGACCTCTCCGGCGCGGGCGTCATCGTGGGAGTCAACGACACCGGAATCGATTTCGGGCATCCGGACCTCGCCGACCGTGTTTTCGGTTTCCCGTTCGATTTGACCGGCCATGGCACACACGTCGCGGGCATCATCGCCAGTTCCGGCGCCAACGGGCCGAACGGAACGAACGCGCTCGGCTCCGTGAGCAACGCCAATTTCCGCGGCATGGCCCCGGCGGCCATCCTCTATTCGCAGGTCATCGATCCGGTTTTTGGAGCGGTCCCGACCGACACCTCGCTGGCCGAGGGCGCCGCGGCGATCGACGCGCGGATCGTCAACAACAGTTGGGGTTACATCGGGGACAACGACTACAACGTGGCCTCGGCGATTTGGGATTCCGCCGCGCGCGACGCGCTGCCCGGAGTCCAGGGGCCGCAGCCGCTCACGCTGGTGTTCGCCGCGGGCAATGTCGGCGTCGTCGAGTCGGGCCTCTTCGGGCAGCGGGGCGGGACGGTCGTTGCGCCCGCGACGGCCAAAAACGTCATCTCGGTCGGCGCCAGCGAAAACCACCGGCGGGTAACCAATAGCGTGACTCTCAACGGAAACCTTTCGCAGCCGTGGCTGGGCATGACCGACAGCTCGAACCAGGTCGCCGCTTTTTCCTCGCGCGGCAACGTCGGGGCCGGCCTGGAGGGCCTCTCCGGCCGCTTCAAGCCGGACGTGGTGGCGCCCGGCACGTTCGTCGTCTCGTGCCGTTCTTCGGATTATCAGGATCCGATGGGCTTCGGCACGCTCTCCGTCGCGTTGTTTCCGTACCAGAACCTGCCGCCCCGGACGACCAACTTCTATTCAGTGTTCATCCCGCCGGAAGGGACCACGTTGTTCATCGAGGTGCTGACGAACCGGTTTTCCCCCTCGCCGTTCCCGGCGCTGCCGATCCACGTGCGGGACGGCGCGCCGCCGGACACCATGGATTTCGTGGACTATAACTTCGCGATGTTCAACGTGATGCCCGGCACCACCTTCTTTTCGGTGGGCAATCCGAACAACTTCGAGGTCCGCTATGATCTGCGCCGCACTCTGGTGCTTACCAACGGCACCGGGGATTACTTCACCCAGCTCGAAGCACTCAACGCGAAGCTCGCGCCGAATTACCGCTACGAATCGGGCACCAGCCAATCGGCTGCGGCCGTGTCCGGCGTGCTGGCGTTGATGCAGGAATACTTCACATCGCGATTGGGCCGCACAAACAGCCCCGCGCTGATGAAGGCGCTGCTGATCAATGGCGCCCGCACGTTGGGAAGTTTGACGGCATTCGAGGTCTCCGGCGCGGCCAACCAGCAAGGCTGGGGTCTGGTCAATATCACCAACAGCGCCCCAACGATCAACCCGGCGGATGGCGGGGCCGGGGCCGCGACGGGTCCGTTGCTGTTTATCGACCAGGATCCGGAGCGTGCGCTCGTCACCGGCCAGAGCGTGACTCGCGTGATTACCGTCGGTCCGACGGCCACGAACTTCCCGCTGCGCATCACGCTGGCGTGGACCGATCCGCCCGGCAACCCGGTCGTTGGACCCAAGCTGGTGAACGACCTGGACCTCATCGTCACCAACCTCGCCAACGGCCAGGTCTTTGTCGGGAACAACTTCGAGGGCGTCTTCACCCCGGCCTCGCCGACGAGTTCGCCGCTCCCGATGGACAGCGTGAACAACGTCGAGAACGTCTACATCAACTCGTTTCCCACGCGGCTCAGCCCCAGCTACTCGGTGACCGTCCGCGCCCGCCGCGTGAACGTGAACGCCGTCACCGGCCAGGCCAACGGCGTCGCCCAGGACTACGCACTGGTCATTTCCAGCGGCAATCCCACCGCGGCCGCGCTCGGCGTGACCGACCAGCCGGCCGTGTTTGATCCGGCTCCGCAAGTCACGACGGTGACCAACGGCAGGCCGTTGCTCCACCAGCGCGTCGGCGCGAACAACCCGCTGATCGTTTCGACCAATGGCACGACCAACCAGTGGCATTTCTTCGTCGTGACGAACCGGTTGCCAACCATCGGCTCGGGGACGAACCAGACGAACACGGCGATGATGGGCACGGCCAGCAACATCGCCTTCGCGGTCTTCCAGGCGCCGAATCTGTCGTGGCCGCGAACGAACAATGCCGATCTCGATCTCTACGTCAGCGCCAATCCCGCGATCACCAATCTGGACCGGGCCGTCATCGAAACCTCGTTCCGCTCGCTGCGGCGCGGCGGGACGGAATCCGTGGTGCTGGCCAACGTCGTGGAGGGGACCATTTACTATGCGGCGGTCAAATCGGAGGACCAGCAGTCGGGCGAATTCGGATTTTTCGCCGTGTCGAGCGATGCGCCGTTCAGTTCTACGGACACGAACACGGGCAATGTGATCGCGCAAGGCTACGTATTGCCGGCGGAGATCCCCGACGGCGCGCCGGATGATCCGCAGGCGGCGCTGGTGTTCGCCTTTGTGACCGAGCCGGTGATCATCCAGAACGTGATCGTCACCAACGCAGTGACTCACGGCAATTTGGGCGACCTGCAAGGCGTGCTCGACCACAACCAGATCTTTGCGGTGCTCAACAACAACCAGGGCAATCCGCCCAACTATCCGGGCTTCATCGAGTGGGTATTCGACGACGTCAATTCGGGCCAAACTCCTGGCGTCGTGGGCACGGACTCGCCCGGCTCGCTTCGCAGCTTCATCGGCGAGGACGGCCTGGGCGCCTGGCAGATGACGATGGTGGACAGCTCGCAGTTCTTCACCGGCCGCGTGGACAACTTCGTGCTCAGCATCGAGCCTCGGAGCGACGACCTGACCAACGGTGTCGGCATCGTGCGCACGATCCCGCCCCAAGGCACATTCTACACCGTGGTCGACGTGCCTGTTGATGCGACGAACCTCAGTGTGTGCGTCGCGACCGACTACGGGCCGGTCGAAGCTTTCCTGAAACGCGGGGCGTTCCCGACGCGGACGGACAACGACGCGTTCGGCTTCATCGCGCCGCCGGGCGACTGCGTGAACCTGAGTAAACGCGATTCGCCGCCGCTGTCCGCGGGGCGCTACTTCATCGGGATTTTCAACCCCGGCTCGGGGCCGGTGACGGTGCGCATCCGCGTGATCATCGAGCGGGACTTGCAACGGGCCTCCTCGTTCTCGTTCCGATCCGGCGGGTCGCAGGGCATCCTAGATGACGCGATCACCAATTCCATCATCCACGTCTTCCGCAACCAGCTCATTGCGGACGTGCGTGTGGGGGTGCGGCTGAACCACCCGCGCGTGTCGGACCTGGTGTTGCACCTGGTCAGCCCGTCCGGGACGCGGGTATTGCTGGCGGAGAACCGCGGCGGGCCGGATGGCGCTGACTTTGGCTTCGGCACGCCGCAGCTTACCGTGATTCCGATCAGCACCTTTGGCGGGCCGGCGCAAACGAACATCCTCCTGAACCTGAACAGCTCCGATGGCACGCTCGAGGTGGATTACGACTTTTTCGGCATCCCGGATCGCATGACGATCTACTACGAGGGCGAACTGCTGTTCGACTCCGGCCTGGTCAGTTTTGCGGGCACCTACGCGGTGGATTTCTCGGGCTCCTCGACCAACATCACCATCATCATGAACGAGGGGGGCAATAACAATTCCAGCACCGCCTGGACCATTACTGCCAAGATTCTCACTGGCGTCACCTACGCCAACTTCACCGACAACACGAACCTGGCCCGGCTGCCCATCAAATTCGAGCTGCCGCCATTCACGAACATCACGTACTCCATCACGAATTACCTCACCAACGCGACGCTCGTGGCGAACGGCTTCGAGGACGGGCGAACCGAGCCTGAGTTTCTCTACACGCCGTTTGGCCAATACATCTCCGGCTGGCTGTTGACCGACGGCGAGGTCAACACGATGGGAGAGGGCGCGACCAACGCGCCCTGGATGACCGCCCCGTACGCGGGCCAGCGTTTCCTGGACATCAACGGCGACACGTTCGCCGGTGTTATACAGACGAACTTTCCGACCGTGCCGGGCCTCGAATACCGCGTCAGCTACGCCTACGCCCACAATCCGGTGAACTCGACCAATACCGAGGCCGAGGTGCTCGTATTCGACGAAAACGGCCTGCCGATCAAGACGGTCAACGTGCTGGCGCTGAGGGGGTCCCCGGGGGTTTGGCAGACCAATATCTTCAACTTCACTGCAACGTCGGACAACACGTTCCTGGTTATCTCCTCGTTGAGTTTTGGCGCCGGTACCAACGCCTCGGCCGGCGTTTTCTTCGACGACGTGAGGGTCGAGCAGGTGACGACCGTCATCCAGCGGGGCATCTATTTCCAGCCCGAGGAGCCGCTGAGCCCGTTCCGCGGCGAGAACGCATTCGGCGACTGGCGTCTGGAGATCTGGGACAGCCGTGTCGGTTCCTCCTTGACGAACGTGCTGACCGCCTGGCGGCTCAACATCACCTTCGTCAACACGAACCCGCCGGTCATTCCTCTCACCAATGCGATGGAGTACTGCGGGACAATCGGCACAAACGAAGCCGCCTACTTCGTGATCCACGTGCCGCTTTCGGCCAGCGTCGCGACGAACACCCTGATGGCGTCGGACAACGTCGATTTGGTTTACAATGCCACCGGCGTGCCCCTGGTCTCGCCGGGCGACACGAACTTCCTATCCAATCGGCCCGATGGCTTCACGCTCCTGGCCACCAATGGTTGGAACAGCTTTGACACCTTCGGCACGCTCATCGACCTGGGCCCGCAGCGCATTCGCCCCGGCCGGCGCTATTACCTGGCCGTGCGCAATCGTTCGTCCACGCCGACCGACTATTGCGTGAGGGTGGACTTCGACCGGCTCGATCCGGACCTGCTGACTATCGGGGCGTTGACCAACCCCTGCGCGACGGCGACGATTCTCGCGACAAACCAATATGACTATTACCAGTTCGATGCCGTCTCCAATGCCATCGCGTTGCACTTCGAACTGTCGATGCTCAGCGGCGATCTCGCCCTGGTGGTCAAGAAAGGATTTCCGTTGCCGCTTTACAATTTCTACTACAGCCAAAGCGACAATCCGGGCGTAGCCAACGAGGTCATCGACATCATTGATTTTTCGGGGATGGTGCTGCCGGGCCGCTGGTACATCGGCGTCTACAACCCCACGCTCACGGACGTGAACTACCAGCTTTGTGTCAGCCAGATTACGGGGGACGTGACTCAGATTGGATCGGGCGGCACCGAGACGAACACAGTCGGGCCATTTGGCGTCCAGTATTACAAGGTCAACATCCTCCCGAACGCCTGCTCGGCGTTGTTCTGCGCCTTCCCGACCAACGGGAACGTCGACGTTTACGTCGCCAAGGATTTCCTGGCTCCGGTCAATACCGTGCCAACGAACACCACCCTGTTGAGCACCAACCTGGGCAGCGCACCGGACTGCGTTCAGGTCAGCGCCTTTTCGCCGACCAACCCGTTGACCGGCGGCTGCTGGGTCATGGCGGTGGTAAATCCAACCGCCAGCCCCGTCACTTATACGGTCGAGGTGACCCAGGAAACGAACTGCTTCAGCTTTACCCAGCTCACCAACTGTGTCGCGTATTCGAACACAATCACGGCGGCTGGCGGCGTCGATGTCTATCAAGTGGTCGTGTCCAACAACGTCATCCAGGCGGCCTTCGAGGTGTTCGGGATGAACACCAATGTCGACTTGTACATCAAGTACGCCACACCTGTGCCGATCCCCGGCCCTGGGAATTATTCCTACTTGAGCACGAACTCGGGCACGGACGCCGAGTACATCGTCGCTGTGACGAATTACCCGACGCTGTTGCAACCGGGCTTCTGGTTCCTCTCAGTCGTCAACAAAACGCCGTCCACCAACGCCACCTACGCCGTGCGTGTCTGCATGATCCAACGCGAGGACGTGATTCGGCTGACGCAATCGACCAACGTGTGCAGAGAACTCAAGCCGCCGGCCGCCGCGATGCCCAACTCCGGCGCGCAATTCTTCACGTTCCTTGCCGCGACCAATGCCGTGCAAGTGACGTTCGAACTCCACGATCTAACGAACGACGTCGATCTGTTCGTCCAACGCTCGCCGCCGTTAACGAATTTTACGACATACTTCGGCGACGCGTCGGGCTACCCGTACGCCAGCACGAACCGGGGCGCGACCAACGAATATGTCTGCCTGACGACGAACTCGGCGCCGGCGCCGCTGGCCGGCGGGCTGTGGTTCGTCACGGCCGTCAACCACGACACCAATGGCAATCCCGCCCACTACTGCCTGCGCGTGACGCAGCTTCGGACGAGCGACTTCACCCGCCTGACCAATGGGGTCGCAAGGTGCGAGCCGTCGCTCGGGGCGGCTGGCGCGCGGGTGGGCAGCGGCGTGCGCTACTACACCTTCGAGGTTGCCACGAACGCCATCGCGACGTACTTCGAGGCGTTCAACATCAGCACCAACGGCGACGTGGACATTTACGTCCAGCGCGAGCCGTGCCTGACGAACTTCGTGACCTTCGACGCGTCGACGACAAACTACTCCTATGCGAGCACCAATCCCGGCCCCGCCCGCGAATGGATTTGCGTGGCGACGAATTCGGCGCCGGTTGCGCTGGCCGCCGGCGATTGGCTGGTCGCCGTGGTCAACCGCACCACCAATGTTGCGGTCAGCTACTGCCTCCGCGCGACACAGGTGTACGACACAAACGTCGTCCGACTGACGGATGGGCTGATGGAGTGCGTTCCTCCTCCGGCGTCCGGGTTTTTGTTCACCGACTATTATGTCTTCAATGTGAGCACCGCGGCCGTGCAAGTGGTGTTCGAGACGTTTCCGCAGACCAACGCCAGCGTCGACCTGTTCCTCAGTTACGGTCCTTGCTTCCCGGATTTCGCCACGTTCCAGGCGGGGCCAACGAACTACCCGTACTCCAGCCTGCAGCCGAGCAACCGGATGGAGTATCTGTGCGTGACGACCAATTCCACACCGGTGGCCCTGACGCCGGGCGATTGGTTCGTGGCGGTGCGCCGCCAAGGGGACTACTGCATCCGGGCGACGCAACTGCTCTCCAACGACGTCACTGTGCTGGCCAGCGGCGTGCAGACGTGCAACACGGTCGGCACGACGAACGGGCCGGGCTATGCGGGCATACACTTCTACCGTTTTCCGGTTTCGAGGAACGCCGTGCAGGCGACCTTCGAGGTCACCAGCACCAACGGCAACGTCGATGCCTACCTCCAATACGGCCTGTGCCTGACCAATTTCGCGACCCACCGGGGCGCGGTGACGAATTATCCGTACCTCAGCACGAATATCTTCACGAACACCGCGCTCGTCTTCTACCCCTACGCAAGCACCAACCTCGCTACGACCACCGAGACGATCTGCGTGGTGACCAACTCACTCCCCGTGCCGTTGCAGGGCGGCGACTGGTATCTGGCCGTCGTGAACCGCGACACCAACAACCGGCCGGTGGATTATTGCGTTCGCGTCCTCGAGGTGCTCGACACGGAAATCACCGATCTGGCGCACCGGGTGCCGACGGCTCTGCTCACGCTCGAGCCGACCAACGGCATGGCCGGCGTGGGTGTCGATTACTATCGCTACCGCGTCGCCACCAATGCCATACAGATCAACGTCGAACTCGTCTTCCTGAACGGCAACGCCGACCTGTACGCCCAACAAGGCCTTTGCTGGATGGACCCGACACTGTTCCCGTACGCCAGCACCAATCTGGGCACCAACGCCGATCGCCTGTTCATCGCCACCAATTCCGCGCCTGTGCCGCTGGCGTCCGGCGACTGGTATTTCGCGGTGGTTCATCACGACTCGTTCCCGGCGCCGCTCGACTACATCCTCCGCCTCACCGAGTTCCTCGACACGGATGTCATCCGGCTCACCAACTGTGTCGCCTACACCAACAGCGCCCCGCCAACAAACCTCGTCCAGGGCGCCTTCCTCGATTACTACGTCTTCGAGGTCAAAACCAACTCCGTGGAAACGCACTTCGAAGTCGTGCCGCTGACCAACGAAGTCAACGCCTATTTGCGCCGCGAACTGGTCCTGCCGCGCTCCGAGTTCTTCGACTACGCCGGGACGAACGCCGGGCTTGCTCAGGAGTACTTCCTGGTGGGCAGCAACTCCATCCCGACGCCGCTGGCCCCCGGCCTCTGGTTCCTGGCCGTCGAGAACCCAAGCTTCCTGAACCTGACTTCGACCTACTTCGTACGCATCGTCGATGTCACGGTCCCCGACATCGTGCGCCTCACCAACGGGATCCCCTACTCCACCACATTGGAGCCTGCCGGCTCCGTGACCAACAAGGGCGTGGATTATTACGTCTTCCACGTCTCCTCGAACGCCGTCGAGGCGGTGTTCAAGGTGTTCAACGTGGATGGCGATCTCGACATCTACATCATGAACGGCCTGCCGCTGCCGTCGCCCACCAACAATATTGGCCTGATTCGCCTCCAGTTGGCCGCCGGCCGGAACAGTGATTACTTCACGACCTCGACAAACAATGTGCCTGCCCTGTCACCCGGCGACTGGTACTTTGCCGTCTATAATCGCGCTGGCCGCCCCGTGAGCTATTCGATCTGCGCCACCGAGTACGTGATTGGCGCCACAGGCCCAGGGGCCA
>CAZZAQ010000007.1:0-1280 GCA_964652165.1 uncultured Bifidobacterium sp. | reverse complement strand
GTGACCGGCAGTTTTACGTTTACACTGTCTCCAGCAATGGCGTGCAAGCGAACTTCGAAACATTCGGCGCTGGCGGCAATGTGGACCTGTTCATCAGCCATGACGTTCCGTTGCCCGATGACTTCAGCTCCCTCGCCAGCATCAATGGCGGAGCAACGAACGAGATCATCGTGCTTACGACGAACGCATTCCCGGCTTTTCTCGCGCCCGGTGACTGGTATCTCACCGTCCTCAACCGCGAGGTGGCGCCAGTCAGCTACAACGTGCGCGTGACCGAGTTCATCATCGACGACGGTACCGGCACCAACGGCCTCGTCACGCGACTCCTCGGCGGTGACTGCCAGTCGCGCACCAACGCCGGCACGAACGTCCTGGGCAGCCCCGCTATCGACTACTACGTCCTCAATGTCACCAATGGCGCGGCGCGGGCGTACTTCGAACTGTCCGACCTGAGCGCCGATCTGACTCTGCTCGTCCGCCGCGACTTGCCGCTGCCTACAGTGACGAATTACGACGCCATGAGCGCAAATCCTGGCACCTGCGAGGAGTTCATATCGCTAAGCATCAATGCCACCAACCCCGTCGTGCTCGAGCCCGGGAATTGGTACATTGCCGTCGTCAGCACCAATCCGATGCCGGTGAGCTACACGATTTGCGCCATCCAGAGCGACGTTGGAGACGCGAGCCTCCGCATCAGCCGCATCAGCCTGGTCACGAACTGGCTTTGCCTGTCGTGGACCAACACGCTGCCCGGTGTCTTCTACCACGTGCAAGCCCTCAGCCATTTGGGCTCGTCGAATTGGGTGGCGTTCTCCCCGACCGTGCCCGGCCCCGGTCCCGGGCTGGAGGCGACGTGGTGCACGAACCGTCCGTCCGCCTTCCACTTTTTCCGCATCAAGGAAGGCCCCAGCCCCAAGGTCGTGAATACCCGCGTCGCCTTTACGTGCTTGGAGTGTCGTCCGACGGGCTTCCGCGCGTGCTGGACCGGGCTGGCCAACCAGCTTTACGCCGTCGAGTGGACTCCCGTGCTCGTCCCGGCCACGTGGCAATCACTGACGAACGTCACCTCCGCCACCACCGACTTCGAGTTCACCGACCCGAACGCCCAATGCGGCGTGCCCGGCCAGGCGCGCTTCTATCGCGTCCTGCCGTTGGATCGCTGAGTCGAACGAACTGTCAGTCGCGGAAGTTTTGGAATTGCAATGCCACGGGAAAGTCGTGCGCGCGCACGGCGGCGATGACGGACTGGAGGTCGTCCCGGCTTTTGCCGGTGACGCGGA
>CAZZAQ010000006.1:0-20532 GCA_964652165.1 uncultured Bifidobacterium sp. | reverse complement strand
GCCTCGCGACGGGGATGCGGGACATGCTTATCGCGCTGCTGTCCGGCGCCACGCCGGAGTGGCGGGAGGACTTGTTTCTTCAATGGCGACGGTATCCGAGGAGGGAGGGGATTTGCAAGGAGGAATTCGGGGCAATTCAAGGGCGATGCTTTTTTCGTCGCGTGCTTGTCTTGAGGCACATTCCAGCCGAATACTCCACCGTGACTTGGTTTGTCCCATGGAAGCGTGGCTGAAAAAACTTGGCATCGGAGCCGTGAACCCGGGCGTTTTTGACGGAACCTGGCGCGGCGGTGGGGCGGTCGTCGAATCTGTCTCCCCCATTCACGGCGAGGTCATCGCCCGCGTGCGCGAAGCGACCGAGGGTGACTACAACGCGGCCATCCGCCGCGCGCAAGAGGCGTTCCTCAAGTGGCGCACCACGCCCGCCCCGGTTCGTGGCGAGACCATCCGCCAATTCGGCAATGCCCTGCGCGCCACCAAGGCCGATCTCGGGAAACTCGTCACGCTGGAGACCGGCAAGATCCTCGCCGAAGGCGAAGGCGAGGTGCAGGAGATGATTGACATCTGCGACTTCGCCGTCGGCCTCTCGCGCCAACTCTACGGCCTGACCATCGCCAGCGAACGGCCGGAGCATCGGCTGATGGAACAATGGCACCCGCTGGGCCCAGTTGGCGTCATCACGGCGTTCAATTTCCCCGTCGCCGTCTGGGCGTGGAACTCGGCGCTGGCCGCCGTGTGCGGCGACGCCTGCATCTGGAAACCCTCGAACAAAACCCCGCTCTGCGCCATCGCCGTGACGCGCCTCGCCCAGCGCGTTTGCCGCAAAACGGGCGCCGATCCCGCGATCTTCACGCTCCTGACCGGTGACGCGAAAACGGTCGGCCAACGCCTCGCCGCCGACACTCGAGTGCAGTTGATCTCCGCCACCGGCTCGTGCGCGATGGGGAAGAAAGTTGCGGCCGTCGTCCACGCCCGCCTTGGCCGCACCATCCTCGAGCTCGGCGGCAACAACGCCGTCATCGTCGCGCCCAGCGCGGACCTGGATCTTGCCTTGCGGGCGATTTTCTTCGGCGCCATCGGCACCGCCGGACAGCGTTGCACTTCGACACGGCGCGTCATCGTCCACGAATCCATCGTGAAGAAGCTCCGCGCCCGGCTTCTCGAAGCTTATGCTTCCATCCGCATCGGCAATCCGTTGGACCGAGCCACCGTCATGGGCCCGCTCATCGACCGCCACGCCGTCGAGGCGCTGTTGAAGGCCAAGGAGCGGGTCCGGCGCGAAGGCGGGAAAATTCTGTTCGGCGGCGAGCCGCTGAAGCTGCCCGGCGATTGCTACGTCACGCCTTGTCTGGCCGAAGCGGGCAATGACTTCGCCATCGTGCAGGAAGAGACTTTTGCCCCCTTGCTTTACCTGATCCCGTACAAGAAGTTCTCGGATGCGATCGCGATGCACAATGGCGTGCCGCAGGGCCTCAGTTCGGGCATCTTCACGAACGACTTCCGCGAGGCCGAGGAATTCCTCAGCACGCGGGGCAGCGACTGCGGCATCGCCAATGTCAATGCCGGCACCAGCGGCGCGGAGATCGGCGGCGCTTTCGGCGGCGAGAAGGAAACCGGCGGCGGCCGCGAAAGCGGCAGCGACGCGTGGAAGAACTATATGCGCCGCCAGACGAACACGATTAACTTCTCCCGCGAATTGCCGCTCGCGCAGGGGATTAGATTTGGGAACGAATCGTTAAATGCGTTGAAGCGTTAAAACGTTAAATCGTTGAAACGTTGAAGCGTGCTGGTGACATTGAAGCGTCCGTTGGCGCAATGCTTCAACGATTCAATGCCCATTTAACGATTGAACGGTTTGGCGATTCAACGTTTTCACGATTCAACGTTTTCACGATTCAACGATTTAACGATTCAACGATTTAACGAACAACGAACCATGACTGCCGCGGAAAAAAAATTCGACTGGCCGCTCTGCCACGACGCGGAAAACTTCCTGCTCGAACGCATCGACGCGTTCCTCGCGCGCAACACCTTCGCCAAGCGCCTTTCCGACCGGATGCTCACCGGCACGGCGACGCTGCTGCTGGACTGGACAGACCATCTCGCTCTCGCTGGCGGGGAGGAAGCGGCCTTGCGCGCGGTCGGTTTCGTCCCGGACCCGCTCGGAGAAACCGCGGGAGCCAAGCGCGTCTTCTGGCATCCCGAAGCCCTGCTGCCTCGCGTGATGTTGACTGGCTCCTCGCCGGCTCAATTCCCATCGGTGCTCGCCATCCGTGTCGAGAGCATCACGGACTTTATGGCGGCCCACGGGCTGTCCGGGAAGATAGAAGGGGCGCCGCTGTCAAGCTTTCGTCGAAAGGTCGTCGCTGAAGAGAACGGCACGCGCCTGGAAGCCGTCGAGCGCCGCGGCTGCCGCGGCTTCATTCCGGTGGCACGTCAGCTTGCTGAGACGGTGGAGCTGCTCCAGGCCCACGAGCTGTGGAAAACGCGCCCGCGCCACTTTGCGACGGACGCGGAAGGCTGGCGTCAGTCCCTCGCGTTGCTCGACAAGGTCATCGGCCTCGTTGGACGCGACATCGCCTGCCACGTCGTCTTCGCCGAGGAGCGCGCGTACTGGCAATCCCGCAATCGTGCTGCCCGCGTGCAGAAGGAGCGCCAGGACCGCCTTGGCCTCGGCTGGGCGAACCACGACCACCACACGTTCCGCTGCTCCCGCGCCCACTTCGTCGATCTCATGCGCGCGCTGGAAAAGCTGGGCTTCGAGCGACGCGAGCGTTACTACGCGGGCGCGCAAGCCGGCTGGGGCGCTCAGATTCTGGAGCAACCCGTCGAAGGCATCGTGACGTTCTGCGACGTGGACCTCGAGCCGCACGAGACGGAGATCGACTTCTCCCGCCTGCCGCTGCCTCCGTCAAAGAAGCTTGGCACGATCGGCCTGTGGGTCGGCCTGCACGGCGAGAGCTTCCTCGAAGCCGGCCTGCACCATCTGGAATGTCGCTTCGACCACGAACTTCTGCGCGAACAACTCAGTGTGCTGGACGTAAAGACGATGAATCCCTTCTCCGACTTCCCGTTCCTCAAGCAGGCCTTCACAGAAGGCGAGCGCTGGCCGGTGCGCCCGGAGCGCGCCGAGCGGTTGTTGCGCGACGGATTGATCGACGAAAAGCAGTTCCGGCAGTTCACGAATGAGGGCGCCATTGGCAGTCATCTGGAGAATCTCCAGCGCAAAGGCGGGTTCAAGGGGTTCAACCAGAAAAGCGTCAGCGTCATCATCACCGCCACCGACCCGCGTTTGCAGGCGGCGGGGCATTGAAACCATGTAGCGGCGAACTGGTGTTCGCCGCTGATCCCCTTCGCGGGCGAGCGTCATTCGCGGCGCGTTGGTTACCGGAGGAGAAGTGCGGCGGACGCCAGTCCGCCGTTACGAAGCGCGCCGCGGGCCGGGTTCCAGCCATTGGTTTGACCGACATGAATTCTGCCGGTAAGCTCTTGCCCGTATGGCAACCGAAACCGTCGTCACTTCGAAAGGCGCCAGCCCCATCCCACCCAAAATCCGTCGCAAGGCCGGCATCAGCCCGCGCACGATCCTTAGTTGGACGCTCCGGGGCGACGGCGTGATCGTCGTGTGCAAGCAGGCTGGCGCGCTCAACGCGGCCCAGCGACACATCCGAGCGCGTTCCGGAACGTGGGACGGCAAGCTCTCCGGCGCTGAACTGCTCCGGAGGACGCGCCCGTGATTCTGGTCGATACGTCCGTCATCGTTGCCCCATTCATTGTTCATTGTGATGAGCTTGCAATCCATTTTTTCCCGCCGCATCATGCTTGGCGACGGCATGAAATCAAAGTCCAACGAAAAACCCAAACGCATCGAACTGGGTGATCACATCGTGGCCGATCCATTGGTTTGCCATGGCAAACCCACCTTCAAAGGCACCCGTATCATGGTCTGGCAGGTACTGGACGACGTGGCCGACGGACACTCCTGGGAGTTCATTTGCCGCGTCCGCTGGGGCGGGCGGCTCCCGCTCGCCGCCGTCGCCGAGGCCGTCAAGCTCGCGCGCCGCGCGCTCCTCGACAAGCACGGACGCCTCGCGGCTTGAACCTGCTGGACGAAAACTTCCCGGCTGATGAAGCGGTCGTGCTGCGCCAGTGGCGGATCCAATTCCGGCAGATCGGCCGCGAGGTTGCTCGATTTGGGGTTCAGGATCCCGAGATCATCCCCCTGTTGCACCGCCTCAAGCGCGTCACTTTGTTCGCACAGGACCAGGACTTCTTCAAGCCGCGACTCTGTCATCCCGCTTACTGTCTCGTCTGGCTCGATGTGAAGCCCGGTGAAGCGGCCTTCTACCTCCGCCGCTTCCTTCGCCATCCCGCGTTTGATAGCCGAGCCAAACGTATGGGGATTGTCGCCCGTGCGAACGTTCAGGGGCTATGGTGCTGGCAGCACAAGCGAACCGGGAAAACTGTTCTGCCCTGGAATGAGTGAACGCAGGAGTTTTCGCTGTTGGCCGGAACCCGCAATACGCAGCCGATCCAGCCCATCTCACCTCGTCGCCACCTTGTCTCCTTTGGCGGGCGGGCGCTCTTTCTTTTCAGGGGCGCGCTTGGAGTAGAGGTTGATGCCTTTGAGCAAATCCATCGCCCGCTCCAGTTGCAAGTCGTGCGCCGCTTTCACCCGCTCCTGTTCCTGATCCGGCTGGGACTCGATGCCGCCGGGGGTGCGCTGGAGAAAGGCCAGCCGCAGTTCCTCGTCGGTCATGGTCACGAGGATGTCCGGCGTGATACCTTCCTCGTGGATGACTTTGTGGCTGGGCGTGTAGTACTTGGCGGTGGTCAGCCGCAGCGCGGAACCATCCGGCATGGGAAGGATGCTCTGCACGGAACCTTTGCCGAAAGTCTTCTCGCCGACGATGAGGGCCTTGCACTTGCGCTCGGCGGTGCAGTCCTGAAGGCAGCCGGCGACAATCTCGGAGGCGCTGGCGCTGCCGTTGCTGACGAGCACGACCATGGGGAGGACAGGGTGCTTACCGCGCCCCTTGCCGTGGTAGGCGGCGCGGGTGCGCGAGTCGCGCCCTTCGGTGGTCACGACGAGCTGGCCGGCGGGGAGGAACTTCTCGCAAACCTTCACGGCTTGATCGAGCAGGCCGCCGGGGTTCTCGCGCAGATCAAGGATGAAGGATTCGGCACCCTTGGTTTCGAGTCGCTTGAGGGCTTCTTCGAGGTCGTCGGCGGTGTGCTCGCCGAACTGCAGAAGCCGGACGTAGCCGACGTTGTCTTCGCTGAGGGGAAAGGCATTGGTCTTGGTGAGGTCGTTGTCAAGGATGTCCATCACGGTGGGCACGGGGATGTTCGCGCGGGTGAGCGTGTAGTCTTTGGTCACACCGGTGGATGGGCGGAAGACAGTAATGGTTACCTCGGTGCCGGGGGCGCCGCGCAGGCGTTTCACGGCCTCGGTGATAGCGAGACGCTCGGCGGCGCGGCCCTCAATCCTGGTGATGCGGTCGCCAGTCAGAATGCCGGCCTTGAAGGCGGGGTGGCCTCGCATCGGCGATACAACGGTGAGGAAGCCGTCCTTGACCATAATCTTGATGCCGACGCCGCCGAACTCGCCCTGAGTGTCCTTCTTGAGCTCGTCATACTTCGCGTTGTCCATGAACTCGCTGTGCGGGTCGAGGTTGTTGAGCATGCCCTTGAGGGCATCGTGGATGAGCTTCTGGTAGGTGAGTTCGTCGCCGTCCACATATTCCTGGCGCACGCGATCCAGGACGGAGGTAAAGAGCTTCAGGTTGGTCAGGGCGTCGTCCTTTTCGGCGGCCTGCACGTTGGAAAGGTAAACCTGCGCGCCAACGAACAGGTTGACCGCGAGCAGGCCGAGGAGAAGACCGTAACAGACGCGTCGTTTCATATGAATTGCATTTTTCAATTGCATGGACGGTAAGGCCAGGGACGCGGATTGGCAAGGAGGGGATGGCGTAAAACGTGAAACGTGAAACGTAAAACTTAAGGCGGGTTGATTCCGGTCGCCACCTCGAGGGGTCCTCTCCGCAGAATTTCCTTGACCACCAGAGACACCGGCCCAAAGTTACGGTAACGGTGATCGGCTTTTGAGGGAGTTGGTAGGGTTCGAACTTCGCCGAAAAACGCTTCACGCTAACTGCATGAAAACCCCAATCCTGCTCCAGCTTACGCTGCTTGCGCTCGCCCACGCCGCTCGGGCTGCGATGGCGCCCGCAGAACTGGTCAATTCGCTCGTTCAATCAGACCCGAATTTCCAAGTTGCAGAACGCGGCCAGGACTTCGCCCTGTTGCGGAAGATCGCCTCGAGGACAGACGCCGCCGGCATCACGACCTCCTCCACGAATCAGGTCACACTGCTGGAAAATGGCCTCCACTACTTCGCGGACGGCGAGTGGAAGCCGAGCGAGGACCTCATTGAGCCGTTCCCCGGTGGCGCGGTCGCGCGACGCGGGCCGCACAAGACCATCTTCAGCCCTGACCTCAACGCGGAAGCCGTATTCGACATTCAAACTGCGGAAGGCCAACGCATTCGTGGCGGCGTGCGTTCCATTCAACTCACGGACATCGCCAGCGGCAAGATCCTCGTGCTGGCAACGGTAAAGAATGCGGCTCCGGGCGTTGTCGTTCCGCCCAATCAGGTGCTGTACGCGTCTGGATTTGACGGGTTGGATGCCGATGTATTGTTCGTTTGGCGACACAATACTATCAGCCAGAACGTCATCCTGAAAAAACGACCGGCGTTGCCCGAGGGGATGGACCCGGCCACGACACGCCTGGAAGTCGTCAGCGAACTGGTTGAGTGCCCGGATCCTGTGCTCAATTCAGCCGTGCTCAAGCAGCCAGGCAAACCCGACCTGCGGGATGACGTCACCATCGGCCTTGGTTCTCTCGTTGCCCTGCGCGGAAAGGCGTTTCCTGTCGCTGGCACGAAGGGGTTGATGCTCACAGGGGAGCACCTCATGAACGAAGATGGAGTTTCGGTGGTCAAACAGTTTTACCAACTCGAAGACGGGCGCAAGTTCATCATTGAGTCCGTGGGCTGGCCGGAAATTGAACCGCTAATGAAAGATTTGGCCGCCATTGAAAAGCCGGACGCAGGGCGAAAGCCTCAGACCCAACTGGCCGCCGCCCGTGCCTGGCCGAAATGCCCGTCGCAGGTGAAAGGGGAACCGATGCAAATGGCTGGCTTGCCTTACAAGCCGACCGGTTTTCTAGTGGACATCGACCTGAGTGGATCCGTCTTGTCGTACACGTTCTTGAGCGGCACGACCTATTACATCGCGCAGAGCTTTTTGATTTATGGCACTTCAACGACGACTTTCCAGCCAGGATGTGTGATCAAATATGGCGCCGACGCCTGGTTGCTCTTCGGTTGTCCAGTCGCTTTTCCGCCCAAGGGCCAGGTGATGCCCGTACTGACTTCCAGGGATGACGATTTGTTTGGTTCAATGATCCCGGGCAGCACCCACAATCCATACTACTCGGCACGGCCGGCGCTTTGGGTATATTACGGGGGACAACCTCAGACGCTTATCAGAAATCTTCGCATCCGATGGGCCAAGAAGGGAATTGAGTACGACGCCTACTCAGGAGTCGAAGTCGTGCATAACCTGAGCGACACGCTCTTCCAAAACTGCCTGACAAATGTCTATGCCGACATGCCCGACGGCGAGCTGTACCTGAACAATGTTACCTACTGCATTGCGACGATGACCCTGGCAGGCTCGTACGGTTACTTGTCCGGCAGCATGACCAAGGATTGCGGGCCTCTCTACACAGTCGCGAACTTCGCTGGCATCAAGCAACAGGAAGACAACTTGAATCCTCCCGACACGATGGGCGCTGTCTGCCCAAGTCATTTCATGATAATTCTGAACGGGGCGGTGGCGGTCCATGACAAATTTACTGGGGTTCGCCGTTCGCCCACACCGCCTACCAGCCTCAGCTCCTTCTTCAGCTTGACAGTTAATAGCGGACTGTACCAGGGCACTTATCCAACCGCCAGTCCGTTCGATCCGCGAGTGCTCTACGATCATGGGAGCCAGCGATGGATCGCCTGCGCTGTCGATGGCTTTGGCTCGAAGCACGTACTGCTAGCCGTGAGTAAAACCTCAGACCCGATAGGGAATGGGGGATCTTCGTGGGTCGGAGACAATTGGACAAAGTACTTAGTTCCGGTAGGCCCTTGTGATCCGCATCAGGACAGCCTTGGTGTCGATTCGAATGGGATTTACATCAGTGTGCAAATAGGTGGAGGAGGCTGCGGCGCGCTCGTGAAAATCGCCGCATTGCCGAAAGCTCCTTTCATCAGCGGAGCCGCTGAGCCGGTGCAGAGTAATTTCATCCTAGACGTGCCCAATTTTGGCGCCCCTCTCATCACTCCTGCTATTAACTTCGATCCTGTCACAACGGATGACCCTGCGTGGTTTATAACTTTACCGGGCCCTTCTTCCCTTTACTACAATAGGCTGAAGTGGGTACACGGCTTCACGGCTGCTCCAGAATGGGAGCTTCCATGGAGTGTGCTGACGATTCCCCAATCATACTACGATTTGTTAGGTGGCGGGATCAGCGCGCCGCAACTCGGCAGCCCTGGCCGAGTAGCGCTTTATATCCAAGGAGGAGGGCTGATGAATACGGTTGTGCGGAAGATTGACAACATACAATACCTGTGGACATGCCATCAAATCGGAGTAAACAGCGCCGGGAACAATGATAATCCGCCCGCGGGTACGGGCCCCGCGGATAGATCGGCCGTAGAATGGTTCAAAATTCAAACTACGCCGAGCGTAAACATAGCCAGCAGCGGGCGCATTTACGACACGGCCGGGACTAGTCCAAAATTCTACTATATGCCGTCGCTCACGGTGAACAGGAACGGTGACATGGCGATTGGGTTTTCCGGATCCAGTGCGAACGAATACATCAGTGCGTACTACTCGGGCAGGTTGAACAACGGTATGTCACCGATTCCACCGGTTCGTTATGGCCCCGGCCTAGATTTCTTTAACGCCTCCCCCTATTTCCGTTGGGGAGATTACTCATACACCAGCCTGGATCCTGACGGTTTGACGATGTGGACGATCCAGCAATACGCCGAGGCGCGCTTCAATTCTACGGAGTTTATTGCATGGGGTACTTGGATCGGAGCCACGACACCATTTTAGAATAACCTCGATAGAGTTCTAGACTTATGGAAACCGTGGGATTGCGAAAAACGCTGGGGCTGGTATTCTTGATCACGTGTAGTTGGCCAAGCTCAGTTCACTCGCAAGGCGAAATTAAAAATTGTGCGCCAGCGCTCTCGATCGTGTGGCCACGTGAAGGCGACGGATTTAGTGGTTTAACACTCATCAAGATCAAGGCAAATGCCACTGACCCCGACGGTTTTATCGAACAAGTGCGGTTCTTCGCCGGAACCAACCTGATTGGTGTCGTCACCAATCCGCCCTTCAACATTATCTGGGAAGTGCGCGTGCCCGGCGCGTTGTATGGCATGTTGCATCTCAAGGCCATCGCGGTTGACAACTTGGGGGCCACGACGGAGTCCGCCCCCGTGACGGTTTTTTATTATCTGGACCCCCCACCGGCGCCGGTCCTCCAGATCGTATCTCCTCGCAACGGCGCGCTGATTGCTGCTCCAGCCACCTTTGAGATCCGCGCCGAGCTTTTGGCGAGCCTCGGAGACACAGGACCTGTGGAATTCTTTGTTGGCACGAATTCGGCCGGGCTTGTCGATCAAGGTGGCATTTTCAGCGCGACCACACCACCAAATTCCATTACGCTGAGCAATCTCCTCGAAGGGGAGTATAAGCTCATGGTGCGGTACCGCGGCGGTAACGGCCTTTGGTGCCCTTGTAACTGGAGAACGAACACCATCCGGGTGGTCAAGCTGGGCGTGCAACTTCCCAATTTGACACAGGCAGGTCGGTTTCAATTCGAGGTCTTGACTTCATTTCCCGGCAGACAGACGATCATTCAGGCCTCGTCGAACCTCGGCAACTGGGTCTCTCTCAGCTCCAATTATCCGTCGAGCAATTCGTTCACGTTTACCGAAGCCACTCCAGCGACGAACGCCCAGCGCTTTTACCGGGTATTGGTACCTTCTGAACCGCCGTGAAATCTTTGGTGTTGGAATTTAGGAGGTCTGTTGTGTGGAGATTACTCCTACACCAGCTTGGATCCGGACGGTTTGACACTCTGGACGATCCAACAACACGCCGAAACGCGTTACGATTCTTCCCTTTTTACCGCGTGGGGCACTTGGATCGGAGCCACGACTCCATTTTAGACGATTCGGCGGATAAATAGGCTTATGAAGAAGCTCGGATTACGGAACAAGGTACTTATGCTAGTTCTGATGAGTGCAGGTTGGCGCTTCCCGGTCGGCGCGCAGCCGGCTGGAGTCGAGAATCTTCCGCCACACGTGTCTATTGTCTGGCCACCCAATGGTAGCGAGTTCAGTTCTGAGGTGTTCAAGATTAAGGCGAATGCCACGGCTGCCAACGGCAGCATTGCCGAGGTTCAGTTCTTTGCCGAGGCGAACTTCATTGGCAAAGTCACGAATCCACCATTCAACATCGTGTGGCAAGTGCAGGATCTCGCCAATGGTTCATTTAATTTGAAGGCCGTGGCGGTGGACAACTTAGGAGCCAGGGTCGAGTCAGCGCCGGTCCGGCTGTATTATTCGAGTGGTCCACCGGCATTTCCGATCGTGCTGATCGATTCTCCCCGTGATGGGACTCTTTATAGCGCTCCAGCGACGTTTGTGTTCAGCGCCGAACTGCTGGCGAGCGAGGGAGATGCCGGACCTGTGGAATTCTTTATCGATGCGAACTCGGCTGGCTTGGTCCAGGGAAGCACCCTACTCACCGCCGCAACGCCTCCATCCTCTGTCACGGTGAGTGATCTCCCGGAAGGGGAATACAAGCTTTCCGTGAGGTACCGGGGAGCTAATGGGGTTTATTGCACTTGCAATCGGATCACCAACACGATCCGGGTAGTCAAGCTGGGCCTGCAGTCTCCCAGCTTGACGCCAGATGGTCATTTTAAATGCGAAGTAGTGACATCGTTTCCTGGCCGACCAACGGTGTTTGAGGTCTCGACTAATCTGCAAGCATGGATGCCGATCAGCACTAACCAACCTCAGAGTAACGCTTTCACTTTTACCGACTCCTGCCCTGCAAACAATGCCCAGCGTTTTTACCGGGTTTTGGTACCTTCAGAAAACCCCTGAAGGCGCAGACATTCGAAATCCGGGCGCGAACGCTTCGAAGTCGTCCAGAATTACATCATCTTCAACAAGGTTTGCGCCATTTCGCTCGGAGTCGGCGCGACGGCAATTCCGGCGGCCTTGAATGCTGCAATCTTAGCCGCCGCCGTGCCTTTGCCGCCGCTGACGATGGCGCCGGCGTGGCCCATGCGGCGGCCGGGGGGTGCGGTCGCCCCCGCGATGAAGCCGGCGACGGGCTTGCGGCCGTGCTTCTTAATCCACTCGGCGGCTTCTTCCTCGGCGCTGCCGCCGATTTCGCCGATCAGGATGATGCCTTTGGTCTCCGGGTCGTCCATGAAGAGTTGGATCACGTCGAGGTGCGAGGTGCCATTGACGGGGTCGCCGCCGATGCCGACGCAAGTGCTCTGGCCGACGCCGCGGCTGGTCAGTTGCCAGACCGCTTCGTAGGTAAGGGTGCCGCTTCGGCTGACGACGCCAACGTTGCCCTTCCTGTGGATGTAGCCGGGCGCGATGCCGATGCGGCAGCCGCCGTGGCTCTCCCTGCCTTCGCCGGGCGTGACGATGCCGGGGCAATTCGGGCCAATGAGCCGCGTGCGCGAGCCGCGCATCGCCTGCTTCACGCGAACCATGTCGCGCACGGGAATGCCTTCGGTGATGGCGACGACCAGGTCCAGTCCGGCATCCACCCCTTCGAGGATGGCGTCCGCCGCGAAGGGCGGCGGCACAAACACCGCGCTGGCACTCGCGCCCGTGGCTTTCACCGCTTCGCCCACGGTGTCAAAGATGGGCACTTTGGTCCCGTTGTGCGCGAAGACTTGCCCGCCCTTGCCGGGGGTGACGCCGGCGACGACTTGTGAACCGTAGTCGATAGAGAGCCGGGCGTGGCGTCCGCCGAATTCGCCGGTGATGCCCTGGACGAGGACTTTGGTATCGGGTTTGACAAGGATGGCCATGAGCGATTTAGGATTTACGATTTACGATTGACCCATTTGCCGTTCGGCGTATTGGTGACAGTGGTCGGCTTCAACCCGAGCACGCCCTCGTAGAAAGCGCGGGCGCGGGGCATGTCGGTGACGGCGTAACAGGCGAAGGCGATTTCGGTGACGTGGAGCATGCTGGTATGAGTCATGTCGCGGTCGAAACGTGAACGGAGTCACGCGGTGAGCCTTAGCCGCTTCTTTTGGACAACCACTGCGGTCTCACCTTTGAAAACCTTGTACGAGTGTTGCGCCGCGGCCTTGCGATACATCTCCGCTTGTTTTTCGAGGTTGTGGCCGCACTTTGCCGCGACCTTCCGCCGGAGCGTTCGCAGCCACTCAAGGCCGTCGTCGTAAAACTTTCTCCTCATGCTGCCGGAATCGGCCCACCTGCCACGAGCTTCTTCGCCCGGGAATCCACGCGCAGGTTCATACCTTCCAACGACCGCGCCCCGAGAATCTGCAAGTCTCCCGGCTCGCCGAAGATGACTTCATCCGTGGTGAGGGCATCGCCGACACGAATGATGGCAAAACCGACAGCGCGGGTGATTTGCTGGCCGTTGGCCATGACGAACGTGTAGTCTTTCTTCTCACGCTTGATGCCAATCTTCTTCAACGTATCCGCTTCGATCCAGGTAAACTCCGCCCCGGTGGTGTCCACGAGCACTTTGGGGACATCCACCGACTTCTTCCGGTCAATGTGATTTTCGACGCGGCAGCTTGTGTAGAAAGTTCCCATCCGCTTCTTCATGTCAACAGGCTATCACCGTGCGACGGCCTTCACCACCTTCAGCGCCGCGTCGGCCATTGAATCGCCCGTGACGAGCGAGAGGCCGCTCTCGGCCAGTGTCTTCCGGCCGGCCACGACGTTGTTGCCTTCGAGGCGAACGACGAGCGGGAGCTTCAGGCCCGTCTCCTTCACGGCCGCGACAATGCCGGTGGCGATGACGTTGCAATCCATAATGCCGCCGAAGATGTTCACGAAGATCGCCTCCACGTGCGGGTCGCTGAGGATGATTTGGAAGGCCGCTGAGACCTGTTCCTTGCTGGCGCCCCCGCCCACGTCCAGGAAATTGGCCGGGCTGCCGCCGAAGTGCTGGATGATGTCCATCGTCGCCATCGCCAGGCCGGCGCCGTTGACGAGGCAGGCGATGGACCCGTCGAGCTTGATGTAATTGAGGTTGAACTTGCCGGCCTCGATCTCGAGCGGCGATTCCTCGGCCAGATCGCGCATGGCCTGGAGGTCGGGGTGCCGGTAGAGCGCGTTGTCGTCGAGGCCGATTTTGGCGTCCACGGCGACGAGCCTTTCCTTCCCGTCGGCGCCGATGCAAGTGCAGAGCGGGTTGATCTCGACCATTGCGGCGTCGCATTCCCACCAGGTCTTGTAAACGCCGGCGAGCAGCTTCGCGCACTGGCCGGCAAGGTCGCCCTTGAGGCCGAGCGCGGCGGCCAACTTTCGGCCTTGCCACGGCTGGAAGCCCATCGCGGGATCGATGTGCTCCTTGATGATTTTCTCTGGCGTCTTCTCGGCGACTTCCTCGATGTCCACGCCGCCCTCGGTGCTGGCCATGACCAGCGGCTTGCTCGCGGCACGGTCCAGGAGCACGGCGAGGTAGAACTCCTTCTGGATCTCCTCCGCCGCCGCAACGAGCACGGTGTTGACGACGCGCCCATCCGGACCGGTCTGTTTCGTGACCAGCGTGTTGCCGAGCATCGCTTTAGCGTGCGCTGTGGCTTCCTCGACCGACCTGGCGAGTTTCACGCCGCCTTTGAAGCCGTCCTTGAAGGTTCCTTTGCCCCGCCCGCCGGCATGGATTTGCGATTTCACGACGGCGAGCTTGTGGCCCGTGTCGAAGATCTTGCCGGCCGCGGCGCGGGCGTCCTCGACCGTCTTGCACGGCGCCCCGTCGGGAACAACGACGCCGAATTGCTTCAACAACTGTTTGGCCTGGTACTCGTGGAGGTTCATTCCAAAAAATAGCTTGCGGGATTGAATTCAGGCTTCTAATAGAAAGCAACTTCTAATCGCCCACCTAAACATGAAACCACATCGCGGCACACTCATCCTGGTTCTCGGCATCCTCAGCATTCCGTGCTGCGGCCTGTTTACCGGCATTCCGGCTTGGATCATGGGCGGCGCCGATCAAAAAGAAATGGACGCAGGCACCATGGATCCGGCGGGCCGGTCAAACACCAACGCGGGCAAAATCTGCGGCATCATTGGCACCTGTCTGAGCATTGTGGCCATCCTGGTGAACCTTCTCGTGTTCGGGCTGAGACTCGCGACTCGTGGTTGAGAAAACCAGACGCCGGCTATGTGGACCGAGCCTGCGAGGCCGGTAATGCTCATCGCTGCTCCAGCGGCACCACCTTCAATCCGACCGGCCCGGTGTAGATGGACTGCGGCCGGATGAGCCGGTTGTCCGCGAGCTGTTCGAGCACGTGCGCCGTCCAGCCGCTCGTGCGCGCGATGGCGAAGATGGGGGTGAACAAATCCGTCGGAATGCCGAGCGAGTAATAGACCGTGGCGGAGTAGAAATCCACGTTCGCGTTGAGCCCTTTCTTGCTGAGCATGATTTCCGCGATGCGCTCGCTCATCTGGATCCACTTCTTGTCGCCGATTTTCTCGCAAAGGAGCTGCGCCATGCGCTTGAGGTGCGGGGCGCGCGGATCCAGCGTCTTGTAGACGCGGTGGCCGATGCCCATGATCTTGCGCTTGTTGGCCAGCGCGTCGTCGATGTAACCGTCCACCTTGTCAAGCGAGCCGATCTCCTGGAGCATTTTGATGACGCCCTCGTTGGCGCCGCCGTGGAGCGGGCCTTTGAGCGTGCCGATGGCGGTGGTGATGGCTGAATACATGTCGGAGAGCGTGGCGATGGTCACCCTTGCGCTGAACGTCGAGGCGTTCATCCCGTGATCGGCGTGCAGCACGTAGCACATGTCCAGAGTGCTCTCGGCCTCTTTCGAGGGCCTTTCCCCGTTGATCATGTAGAGGAAGTTGGCCGCTTCACCCAGCGCCGGGTCGGGATGCACGAGGCCCTTGCGCGTGCGATGGCGGTGGAAGTAAGCCGTCACCACCGGAATCTGCGCGATGAGCCGCAGCGCCTTGCGCCGCTGGTCGTGGTGTGAATCATCGTCGCACGCCGGGTCGAAGCAACCGAGCGCCGAGACCCCCGTGCGCAAGGCGTGCATCGGCGGCGTGTCGCGCGGCAGCTCGCGGATGATGTCTATGATCCCCTCGGGCAGCTCGCGGAACTCCGCGAAGGTCCGCTTCATATCGGCCAGCTCGTGCTTGTTCGGCAGATGATTGTGGTGCAGCAGGAAGACGACTTCCTCGTAACTGACATTGCCCGCCAGTTCATTGATGTCGTAGCCGCAGTAGATCAACTGGCCGATGTCGCCGCGCACGTCGCTTAGCCGCGTGCTGGCCGCCACGACGCCTTCCAGGCCCTTCGAGGAATTCACCGGGTTGCTCATGCGATCAAGATTCCGGGCAATCTAGGAACCGCTGCGGGGAGGGTCAACGGTTTTCGCCGTAGCCCAGGCTGCCCAGCCTGCTGTATCGCGGGTTGCCAACCCGCGAACTTCCGAACCGACGGGGACGTTGGTCGGCAGGCAGGGCGGTCACCGACTGGCAGTCGGCGAAACAGCAGACAAGGCTGTCTGCGCTACCGGCAGAAGATCCGGGCACGCATCGAAAATGCGTCGCCCGCGGCATTCGTCAATCCTAGCTTCCCGCCCTTCCCCGCGCCGCTGAAATTACAAAGATGTAATTGGAAAAACTCCCCGCGCGCTCTTAAAAAACCTTCCCCCGTGACGCGAAGGTCGCGGGGTCCATTGGGCTCAACCGAACGGAGCACGAGACATGATTAAAGTCGAAAACCTGGAAAAACATTTCGGCACGAAACGGGCCGTGGCCGGGATCACCTTCTCGCTCGAACGGGGCGAGATCCTCGGCTTCCTCGGGCCCAACGGCGCGGGCAAGTCCACCACCATGCGCATGCTCACCGGGTTCATTCCGCCCACGGCCGGCAGCGTCACCGTCGGCGGCTACGACATGCTGGAGAATCCCATCCCGGCCAAGAAACTCATTGGATACCTGCCCGAAAACGCGCCCATCTACACGGACATGACGGTCCACGGTTTCCTCAGCTTTTGCGCGGAACTGCGCGGTTTGCGCGGCGAGGCGCGCAAGAAGGCCGTGCATCGCGCCATCGAGATGTGCTTCCTGGAACCGGTCATGCACCAGAGCACCGACACGCTCTCCAAGGGTTACAAGCACCGCACCTGCCTGGCGCAGTCGATTCTCCACGACCCGGACATCCTCGTTCTCGACGAACCGACCGACGGCCTGGATCCGAACCAGAAGCACGAGGCCCGCCAGCTTATCCGCCGCATGGGTGAGAAAAAGGCAATCATCTTCTCGACGCACATTCTCGAGGAGGTCGATGCCGTCTGCACGCGGGCGATCATCATCGACCGGGGCAAGATCGTCGCCAACGGCACGCCGGCGGATTTGCGGGGGCGCTCGGAAATCGCCGGCGCCGTCTCGCTGCGTGTCATTGGCACGGCGGCTGACGCGGTGAAGGCGCGCCTGGCGCTCGTCACCGGCGCCAAGCGGGCGTCCATCGTGAAGGAGGAAGGCGCGGTCGTTTGGGCGCGCGTCTATCCGGAAGCGCACTCGCAAAACGGCGCGCTGGCCCGGCACGTCGCCGACGCCGCGCAGAAGGAAAGCTGGAAGGTCGAGGAGTTGCATACCGAGGAAGGCCGGCTCGATGAAGTGTTCCGCCACATCACCTGGTCGGAGATCGGCAAACAGGAGGAAAAGCCATGAACGATTCCGCTCGCAACATCTGGACCATCGCCAAGCGCGAGCTGAGTGGCTACTTCGCCTCGCCGGTGGCGTATGTGTTCATCGTAATCTGGCTTCTGTTGAATGGCGTGCTGACGTTTCTTCTCGGAGGGTTTTTCGAGCATGGGCAGGCGGACCTGAGCCAATCGTTCTTCATGTGGCATCCGTGGCTTTACTTGTTCCTCGTGCCGGCGGCCGGAATGAGCCTGTGGGCCGAAGAGCGCCGGCTGCACACAATGGAGCTGCTGCTGACCATGCCGATCACCGCCTGGCAGGCGATCGTCGGAAAATTTCTCGCGTCGTGGCTGTTCCTCCTGATCGCGCTGGTGCTCACGTTTCCCGTGGTCATCACGGTCAGTGCCCTGGGCAACGCGGACGGCGGGGCGATCTTCACCGGCTACATCGGCAGCGCGATGCTCGCGGGCAGTTACCTGGCGATCACCTGCATGACCTCGGCCATGTCGCGCAACCAGGTCATCAGCTTCATCCTTGCGGTGGTGATTTGCTTCCTGCTCATCCTGCCAGGCATCCCGCCGGTCACGGACTTCCTGCTCGGCGCCTTTCCCGACACCGTCGTGCGTCTGATCAATTCCTTCAGCGTCTACTGGCACTTCCTGGGCTTCCAGCGGGGAGTCCTTGATTCGCGGGACTTGATCTTCTTCGCCTCAGTCGCGGTGTTCTCGCTCTTCTCCACAAGCGTCATCATACGAAACCTGCGTAACGGCTGACCTCCAATTCTTCCAAGCCATGAAACAGCGAAAAACCGAAACCATCCTGTTCTCCGCTGTCGGCGTCGCGGTGATGCTTCTCATCATCCTCGCCGTCAATCTCATCGCCAGCGCGTTCAAGAGGCGCGTGGACATGACGGAGAACAATCTGTACACGCTCAGCCCCGGCACGCGGGCCATTCTCAAGAAGCTCGATAGCCCGGTGGAGATTCGCTTCTACTACTCGAAGAACGAAACGCGCGTTCCCCCTGAGTTTCAGAACCTCGCCCGCGCCGTGGACGACCTGCTCACCGAACTTCAGCAAGCGGCCAAGGGCAATGTGGTCATCAAAAAGTTCGACCCGCAGCCTGACTCCGAGACAGAGGACATCGCGAACCTGGACGGCGTTGAGGGCCAACCCCTCCAGACCGGCGAGAAATTCTACCTCGGCCTTTGTGTGAGTCTGGATCCGCTCAAGGCCGCGATTCCGTTCATCTCGCCCGACCGGGACAAGTTACTTGAATACGATCTCGCCCGGGCCATCTCGCAGGTCCTCTCGACCAACAAACCGGTGATCGGTGTGATGACCGCGCTGCCGGTGTCCGGCCAGCCCATGAACCCGATGATGGCGCGCATGGGCCAGCAGGGTCAGGATCCGTGGGCGTTCATGATTGAACTGAAGCGCGACTTCGAGGTGAAGCAACTTAGCCTCGACGTGGAAAAAATCGACGGCGAGATTAAAGTGCTGCTCGTCATTCACCCCAAGGACCTCAAGGACAGCGCCCAATACGCCCTCGACCAGTTCGTCATGCGCGGCGGCAAGCTCGTCGCCTGCCTCGATGCGATGTGCCTCGCGGACGCCAACCGCCAGAACCCGATGATGCCGATGCCCGGCGGTCCATCGAACCTCGACAAGCTCCTCAAGGCGTGGGGCGTCAACTTCGAGACGACCAAGGTCATCGCCGACATGAATCTCGCCCGCAAGCTGCGCACGCGCCAGAACGCCCCGCCGGAAACGATGCCCAATCTGCTCTTCCTCACCGACAAATCGATCAACAAGGAGGAAGTCGTCGCCAGCCAGCTCAACGAGTTGCTCTTCGCGTTTCCCGGCCATTTCACGGGCACCCCGGTCAACGGCCTGAAGCAAACCATCCTCCTCACCAGCTCGACCAACGCCCAGCCGGTCGAAGGTTTCATGGCGCAGATGTCGCCCGCGAAAATCATCGAGGACTTCAAGGGCGAAGGGAAGAAGTTCACGCTGGCGATGCGTCTTGAAGGCAAGTTCAAGACCGCCTTTCCAGAGGGCAAGCCCGAAGCCAAGGCCGACGACGCTGAAAAGAAGGACGACAAGAAGCCCGAGGACAAGGCCAAGGACACCTTGAAGGAGTGCAAGGAGAACAACGCCGTCGTCCTCATCGGCGACACCGACTGGCTTTCCGACCAGTTCTCCGTCCAAATCGGAAATTTCTTCGGCCAGAAAATCATCCAGCCCTTCAACGGCAACCTCTCGCTGATCCAAAACCTGGTCGAGCAGATGGCCGGCGACCAGAACCTCATCGCGGTGCGCAGCCGTGCCACGCCCAACCGGCCTTTCACCGTCGTTCAGGAAATGCAGGCCAAGGCTGAAGCCAGGAGCAAGGAGGAGCGCAACAAACTGCAAAAAGAAGCCAACGAGGCAAACCAAAAGATTTCCGAATTGCAGGGCAAGAAAGAGCCGGGCCAGCGTTTCATCATGTCGAAGGAACAGCAGGAGGAGTACGAGCGGTTCAAGCAGAAGCGCGCCGTCGCCAACAAGCGCCTCAAGGAGATCAACCGGGAGCTTCGTCGCGACGTCGAGTCGCTCAAGTTCTGGACGAAAGTCGCCAACATCGCCGCCGTTCCAATCGTCGTCACCGTGCTCGGCATCGCCCTGGGCATTTCCCGCAAGCAAAAGACCAAAGCGCAATGAACCGCAAACAACTCACGCTCCTCATTGTCCTCGGGGTCGTCCTGGGCGGCCTGGGCTTCCTGGCCTACCAGAAGCAGAAGCAGCCCTATCAGGACTCGACCGCGAAGATGGGCGGCAAGCTCCTGCCCGACTTCCCGCTCAACGACGTCGAGCAGATTGTCATCAAACAGCCCAAGGCCGAATTGACCCTCGCCAAGAAGGACGAGGTCTGGGTCGTGAAGGACCGCTCGGATTACCCGGCCAATTTCTCGCACATTTCCGAGCTGCTTCGCAAGCTCTGGGAACTCAAGATTGCCTCGTCGCGTCCCGTCGGCCCGTCGCGCCTGCCGATGCTCGAACTCGTCCCGCCCGACAAGGGAAATGGCACGCTGCTCGAATTCAAGGACAAGTCGGGCAAGCTCATCAAGAGCGTCCTGCTCGGCGCCAAGTCTATGCGCGAGGGCGGCGGCGGCAACGACATGTTCGGCGGCGGCGGCTCCTTCCCCAACGGCCGCTACGTCATGGTCGGCACTAATATTGAGACCGTCGCGCTCGTCACCGAGACGTTCAACAACGCCGAGGCCAACACCGAGGACTGGCTGAACAAGGACTGGTTCAAGGTCGAGAAGCACAAGTCCATCTCCGTCGTCACCACCAACGCGACGAACAACTGGAAACTTTTCCGCGAAACCGAATCGGGCGAATGGAAGCTGGCCGACGCGAAGCCCGGCGAATCCTACGACACGGGCAAAGGCGGCGCGGTGACCAGCGCGTTGAGCTACCCGTCGTTCACCGATTTGCCGACCAACTCCGCTCCG
>CAZZAQ010000005.1:12672-20548 GCA_964652165.1 uncultured Bifidobacterium sp. | reverse complement strand
TCTCCTGCAACCCGCCCAACCCGAATGTTGTGTAGCCAGCCGCCGCCCAGTTGCCACCGAGGTCGTCCTGCTCCTCACTGAGCAGTGCCAGCGCCATGAAGTCCGACCACCCTTCGCCCATCCCGCGGGTCTGCAACTGATACTGATCGATTCCGGTCCCGTTGCCCACGCGCCGATTGCTCAAACCATGGGTGTATTCGTGCAGAATGATTTCGGCATCCAGATCCGGGTCTCGATCCGGCTCCGGGTAGTTAAACACCAACATTAGCATACGAGGCGATTCGCCGTCCGATGGCGTGCCCATGAAAGCATTGTTGTACGCAGGTGGGATACCTGAACCTGGAGCAGGCAAATAGCGCCACTGAGCATCCGCCAACAAGGGATCGCCAGCAACACCGCCTCGATCGACGCCGTCAAAGACATTCTCGAATTGAAAATTGCCAGCCGCCTCTGTGAAGCCGAGCTGATACAGCCGGTCGTGCATCCAGTTGCACCAATAAAAGAGCTGTACCACCGCCGCATTTGCATTTTCAAGAGACGGGTCCCCCGTATCAGGATCAGCTGGCTTCCCCATAGGATCAAAAGGTGGATCAAATACGCGACTCGGAAAAGAAGATGGCCTGTAAAAACTGTCACCCTCGTATTGCCGGTAGTCAAAAAACGGCCCGTTCCAGTTGCGCCGCGCATCGACGTTGTTGCCGATCGTTTCAAAGTCGCCAGGATTGATCCATCCGAGTGGCGACGCATTCGGATCCAAGGCGGACCACGTCTTTGTGCTCCGCTCGACGGGAGCGGGCTGAGTTGTGCTTGGCTGGCTGTGGCCCGGAGAAAACGGCGAGGGGCTGTCACTGGTGAAAACGTGATACGTGGTCTCATTGTCACACGCTGTCAGTGATTGACGGACGAGGTCTTCACCGCTCTGAGCATCAATCACCACGAGGAACATCTCAAAAGCTTGCCGGCCGGTGAGTTCGACCTTCCAGCAAAGGCGCAGCGCGAAACGGTTCATGGGCAGCCATACCAACTGGGCTTTTGCCTGGTCGAGCACCGGTGCGGTAAACCGCTGCCGTCGTTCGGGACCGGCAGGCGCCGGATCCAGCGCAACGACGGCTTGCGGCAACAGATTCAGTCCGATCGATGCTGCGGCGTTGGCTACGGCTTGTTGTGCGGAGATGGGAGGAGCGGCCACAAGCGCAGTGCGCTCAGGGCGTTTCAACTGCGCCGCGAGGTCCGTATCAGGCAAGAACAGACTCGAAAGGCTGACGAGTTCTCCATTTTGAGCGATATGAGCAGCCAACAGGGTCTGGAAGAGAGCAATTCCATCCAGTTGCTGTTCCCAGACGACAGTGCGCAGTCCATTGTGTGCGGTAACGAACTCGCGTGAAATTCGCGCCCCATTGAGGATTTCCGCCCCATGTCCGAACAATCCGGAATTGTCGTCGAGGAATGATTTGATTGGCGCATGAGGATCGGCTGCTGCGCCCGCGACTGCAACTCCAGGAACCTGAAAATTGCCCGCCCGCCGGTTGGCAGCAAGTTGCGGAGGCCGGAGGACAGCTCCAGCATTTCGAGCCCTGCCAATGAACCCGTTTTCAGAGCGCACCCATTTCGGAGATGCAACGATTTCGTCGAGGTCGACTTTGATGTCAGGAATTTTTGCGCGCGCGCGACCCAGCGCTGCCGCTCGCGCAGGCTCCAAGAATGGCGCTGCCGGCGCGCCAAGCATCCGTTTGTCGACGTTTGTTAACGCGGGACCTGCAGGCGCGATCACAGCATTGCTCGAATGCGTGAAGCCGCAAGCGCTCAGGATGATGATGGCAAAATATCGGCAAGGTAATGACGAGTTCATGCAGTCTCCTATGTGTATGCGTTGGTTCATACGAAGTAGCCGAGGAAAACCCCGTTCTACACTACCTGCTCCCATATTTTCCTCAGCTTCCAAGCTCAGCGAAGCACAAGCTTACCCCCCGGTCAACTCATTTTTTGCGCTTTCTTTCTGGAAGGGAAGAAGAAACCCATTAGCGTGAGCAGTCAGTCTCACTTTTGACACCCCGGTGCTCCTCCAGCGGATGATTACTCGGCCCGCAGCAGTTTCGACACGTGCGTGGTCTGGTTCCTTCCAACCCTGTGCGCTGGCATAAGAATAGCTTTTAACGCCGCTTGTCACGGACGCCTGGGTCTCAACTCGAGCGTGCCTGTCACACAAGGAGGATAGGAACTGTTTCCCGGCCGGATCGCGCAATAATATGAAGTACAAATCGATCGCTCTATGGGGCGTCCTTTGCGGGCTTGGCATCGCTTACTTATTGCTCCGGCCCAACCGACCTGCGGGCAACCTTTCCGACCAGTCCATCAAATCGTCGGTACAGGCGTCACCGGCCAAAATTGAGGCACTGTCTCAAGCCGCTGCTCAGACTCGAGGGGCGTCACCCCGTTTCGCCGCGCTCGCGCAGACGAACCCTCTGTTCCGCACCACGGAATCGCTCTGGCGCAAGCCGGTCGCCGAGGAAGCCTTCGCCCGCTTCAAAGACTGGACGCAGCGTTATCTTGCGACCGATCCCGCCAGCCGCGCCGGGCTCGTCCCCGAAGGTGTGGAACTGGCTGGCGCTCGCCGCGCCGCGCTCAAGGAGTTGGTCCGAAACGATCCCGAACGGGCGCTCGAACTGACCGTCCCTGCCGGCATCCGCGCCCAATTGCCGGCCGAAGTCACGAGCCTGCTCGAGGAACGGTTCAGCGCACGCGGCAAACTCGATGTGCTGGGAGTCCTGCCCGAGCCGGGCCGGGAATCAGAAGTTCCACCCACCCTCCGCACCGCGACGATTGCAGGCAGGGAGTATCGGACTTTCACTTACGGCGAGCGGCTCGGCGTGCCGACCCGGAACAACATCGCCCTCACCGGCATCGCCGTGGACGACGTGTTCGCGCTCAGCGAAAACGCGTTGCGCATTCTCGATGCCGATGAAGCCGCCGCCGCCGCATCGGCCAATCCCGATCCGGTTTGCGCCGTCACCTCTCAATCCGCGCTCGCGACCCGGCAGGGAGTGGCTGCGGAACTCGCCGGTGAAATCATGTTCTTCTGCCGGCCCGATCACGCCGTCGAGGCCAATGACAAAATCGTCGCCGCGGATGCCGGCCCCCCCTCCCCCGACGGCGGAGACCCCGAAGCCTCGGCCTGGACGGAAGGCCAGAAGAAGCTGCTGATCCTCCGCGTGGACTTCCCGGATGTCGTGGGCGTGAACCTGACCGACAGCGGCGCGATCAACCTCATCAGCAATCTCAATAATTTCTACACGGAGATGTCCTTTGGCCGCGCCAGCTTTGCATTGAATGGAGCCGGCTCGGACTTCACGCCGATATTCCGGATGCCGCAGGCCGGGTCTTATTACGGCACGAACGATTTCTACAACCAGCTTCGCACCGACGCGCGCAACGCCGCCGTCGCGGCGGGCTACACGCTGGCGAATTACAACCTGGATGTGATTTGCTTCGGCGCGGTGTCCGGCTGGGGCTGGTCGGGCCTGGGCTACGTGGGCGCGGCCGGCGCGTGGCTGCGCAACAGCTTCAGCACAGGGGTCGCCGGCCACGAACTGGGCCACAACTACGGTTTGAATCACGCGAATTACTGGGACACCGGGGGCGCGAGCGTCATCGGCCCGGGCACCAGCGGTGAATATGGCGATCCCTTCGACACCATGGGCTCGGCCAGCGCCGGCAACAATCACTTCAACGCGCGTTACAAGAATTATTTGAACTGGCTGACCGCGAGCGAGGTCCTCACCGCCACGACCAACGGCACCTATCGCATCGCCTGTCACGACAACCCCAGCTCCACCGGCTTCCGCGGCTTGAAGGTGGTCAAGAACAGCAGCACCAATTACTGGGTCGAGTTCCGACAGAAATTCACCAGCAACAAATGGCTGACGAGCGGCGCGGGCTTGCGCTGGGGTCAAAGCGGGAATCAGAAGAGCCAGCTCCTCGATACCACGCCGGGTTCAGGCGACGGGAAGACCGATTCCGCCCTGGTCATCGGCCGCACGTTCTCGGACCAGGATTCGGCCATTCACATCACACCCGTGGGCAAAGGCGGCACCACGCCGGAGTCACTGGATGTCGTCGTGAACCTCGGCCCCTACCCGGGCAACCGTGCGCCGACCGTGGACATCACGGCCAGCGCCACGAACGTGGGCACGGGCGTGGGCGTCACTTTCGCCGCGACCGCGAATGACGCCGACGGCGACACGCTGGCCTACTACTGGGAGTTCGGCGACACCAACTTCGGCACAAACAGTCCGGCCGCCGGCAAAAGTTGGACCACGGCGGGGGATTATCTCGTGCGTTGCGTGGTGAGCGACATGAAAGGCGGCGTGGCGAGCAAGTGGGTGATCGTGCGCGTCGGCTCGCCCACAACCTTCCGCATCACGGGCAACGCTTCGGATGGCGCCGCCCCGGTGCAAAGCGCGCGCGTTTACGCCACCACGGCGCGCATGGGCTACACGGACACCGATGGCAATTACGCCATCGTGGGCCTGCCCGCCGGCGCTTACACCGTGAATGGAAGTCTCTACGGTTACACGTTCGCGCCCAGTAATTTTACGAACACCGTGAGTGTCGGCCCCGACCAGTCGGCCAAGGATTTCCTGGCCACGGTGACGATGGTTTCGCCGCCGACCATCACGACTCAGCCGGCGAGCCAAACCGTGAACCCGGGCGCCTCGGCCACCTTCAGCGTGGTCGCGGGCGGCGCGACGCCGCTGACCTATCAATGGCGGTTCAATGTCGTGAACATTTCCGGCGCAACGGGCAGCAGCTACACGAAATCAAACGTCCAGGCCACCAACGCCGGCAATTACTCCGTGGTCGTCAGCAACGCCTACGGCGCCGCCACCAGCGCCAACGCCGTCCTCACTGTGAACACACCGCCGGTCCTCACCGCGCAACCGCAAAGCCAGAGCGTGATCGCGGGCAGTTCGGCGACGTTTACGGTCACCGCCACCGGCACGATGCCTCTCGCCTACCAATGGCGTCTGAACGGAACCAACCTGCCCGGCGCGACCAGCAGCAGTTACACGCGCGTGAATGCACAGCCCGCCGACGCTGGCGCAGTCACGGTCGTTGTCACGAACGGCCTTGGCTCAGTCACGAGTTCGCCCGCAGCGCTGACGGTGAATTGCACCTTGGTCGCCAACGCCACGGCCGGCGGCACGGTGACGAAATCACCGGACCAAACCAGCTATGCGCCGGGCTCGGTGGCTACGCTCACCGCGTCGCATCCGAGCTTTGCCTTCACCGGCTGGACGGGCAGCGCGAGTGGGATGAGTAATCCCCTGGTGGTCGTGGTAACCACCAACCTGAACCTCACCGCCAACTTCCAATCACCCGTGCCGGATTTGATCGTGGACAATCCGCAAGCGGCGTTTACCGGCACCTGGAGCACGGACACGAGCGCGGCGGACAAATACAACGCCGACTATCGCACGGCGGGTTCGGTCGGCGGCAGCGCCACCGCCACCGCCACCTTCAGGCCGGGCATCGCTACGGCCGGCTTCCACGATGTGTATGTCTGTGCGCCAACCATCGCGCATGGCGCCACGGCCACTCCGTTCCTGATTTCCGGTAATGGCACGAATTTCACCTTGAACGTGAATCAATCGAGCGGCAGCGGCGGCTGGCAACTCCTGGCCAGCAGCGTCTACTTCGCGCAAGGCACGAACGGCTTCGTGCGCGTGTCCAATAACGCCGGTCAAGGCGGCAACAAAGATGTCGTCGCCGATGCGGTGCGCTGGGTTTACTCGGCTTACCAGACGGCGTCGCCGCCGCAGATCCTGATTCCTCCGCAATCCCAGCGCGTGATGCAGGGCGGCCCAGTCACGTTCTCCGTGTCCGCCACTGGCACCGCGCCGCTCACCTTCCAATGGCGCGTGAACGCGCAAGCCATTGCCGGAGCAACCGGCGAATCCCTGAATCTGGGCAGTGTGCAAGCCGCCGACGCGGGCGACTACGATGTCGTCATCAGCAACCCGGCCGGCACGGACACCAGCCCGCCCGCCAATCTGGTGGTGAGCCTGCGCCCGCGGTTGAACTGGCCTCAGTTCACGAATGGCACGGCGCAGTTCACGCTGAGCGGCACGCCGGGGGATCGTTACACGGTGCAATCCTCCACCAACCTGTTCGATTGGACGGATGCCTCCACCGTCAGCAACCAGACGGGCAACGTGTTGTTCGTGGCCCCCCAAAGCGCGGGCCAGTCGCCGAGGTTTTACCGGGCCAGGCTGACCGAATAGCGGATTCCTGTAGCTGCGACCGTGAGGTCGCAGGCCGAATTCTCCAGCGGGAACGAAAACGATTCCTCTGGCCAAACTCCTGCGGCCCCATCCCGCAACCTCACGGTCGCAGCTACGCTAACCACATACTCGGCGGGTCGCCGACCGGCAAGGGCGGCTCGCCCGTGTAACCAGCCACCCAGTCGCGCGTGAGCTTATCGGCAATGCCGGTACCCGCCGCGGTAGCCGCCGTAGGAGCCGACGTGGTAGCTGCCGCGGTAACCGCCGTAGCTGCCGCCACGATAGCCGCCGTAGTAGCCTCCGTACCCTCCGTAATAGCCGCCGCCGAATCCAATTCCGACGGAGAAGCTCGGATAACTGCCGCCGTAGTAACCGCCGTAGTAACTCGGAGAGTAACAGCCCCCGTAGCCGTAAGAAGGCCAGTACGAATAACTAGAGCTCGGCACATACACCACGCTCGGCGACGCCACGGAATAAGCAGCGGGAGTGGCGTAGTAGACACGAGTCGGCTCAGGAGGCGACGCCACTGTGGGCGCCGGCTGAGTCGTCTCGGGCGCGGGCTGGGTCTGCTGTTTGTGCGCCTCGGCGGCGCGCTGGCGCAACTCCTCGCCCCGGTGCAGCAGCGATGCGACGGCCGTCGCCGAGACCCCAAGCTCGCGGAGCCTGATGAGGTCCTGCGCGCTCGGCTGGTAAGCAACCCCCGAGCATTTGATGAACGAGACGATGACCGATTCCTCAATCCCTGCTTTCGTCAGCTTCACAATGTCGTCCAGTCCGGCGGAGAGCCGCGAAGTTTTGGCCTCGGCGTTTTGCTCGACGGTCGCTGTCGCGGCCGGGGCCGGAGGCGTTTGAGTTGATTCCTTGTTTTTAGTGACCGGAACGCCGTCATCCGCTGCCCGGCTTGCAACCGGCAGCAGGCCAGCGAGCGCTCCGCACAACACACTCAGTAGCAAGAGGTAACCTGTTTTCATAACATCGATCCAGTTCGGCGATCCGCACGAATTAGACGCTCGCGCTTCCGCCAGCATTTGAAACATATTCTGCCTGGGCAGATTTCTCAAGTCAAATGCTGACAATTGCCTTGCGCCTGCGGTCGAAAAGCCCGAAACATCCGGCTTTTCGCGGCCCTATGGACGACGAACAAACAATCTGGGAAGGCAGTTCCTCACAGTGGCTTCACTTCCCGGTTTATCTGCTGTGCGGACTTCTCTCCGTGCTCGTCGTGCCGCTCATCTACGGCATCGCCCGGTGGATCCAGAACCGCTGCCGGCGCTACACGATCACCACCCAGCGCATCAAAATTACCACCGGTGTTTTCTCCCGCAAGACCGATGAGGTCGAGCTCTACCGCGTGACCGACTACAAGCTCGTCGAACCGTTCTGGCAGCGGATGTTCGGGCTGGGCAACATCGTCGTCTCCACGTCGGACGACGCGAACCCCACTGTGAACTTAGAGGGCATTCGCAACGCCGCCGCGCTTCGCGACGAACTGCGCAAGCACGTCGAGGCCTGCCGCGACCGGAAGCGGGTGCGCGTCAGCGAACTTGAATGAGCCGGGAACCATTCGATTGGCGGACGCGAGAAAAAACTGGCGC
>CAZZAQ010000005.1:7901-12662 GCA_964652165.1 uncultured Bifidobacterium sp. | reverse complement strand
ATTTCGAGTCAGGTGCCTTTAACCACTCAGCCACCCTTCCGCAGTTTGAGCGAACGTCTGCTTGGCAGGAATCCGTTCCGCCCGCAAGCTCATTCATGCTCCCCACAGATTTGAATCGCGAACCGGCCTTTGGGTGGGAGACTCTTCAAGCTGCTCGCGCCGCCGCAATGAACGCGCGCACCTTCGCCGTGTCCTTTCTGCCCGGCGCGAGTTCGACGCCACTGGAAACATCAAGCGCATAAGGCCGGACCCGCCGCACGGCATCCGCCGCGTTCTCGGGTGTGAGACCGCCCGCCAGGATGACGCGCCCGCCTTGCTTCACGGCTTGCGCGGCGAGGTCCCAGTTGAAGACCGCGCCGGTGCCGCCATGCTTGCCGGCGACAAAGCTGTCGAGCAGCCATGTCTCGCTCCGAAAATCGGACAGCGGCTTGAGCGACTCCGCGTCTCGCACTCGAAACGCCTTGATCACGCGCAGGCCGAACTGCCGGCAGAAGGCGGGCGTCTCCTCGCCGTGAAATTGCAGCGTGTCGATGCCAGTTTCGGCGATTGCGGCGCGCACTTTGTGCGCCGAGGGATTCACGAACACGCCGACCCGCGCGACGAACGGCGGCAATTCGCGGAGAATCCCCGCCGCCTGCTCGGGAGTGACACAGCGCGGACTGGCTTCGACGAACATGAAGCCGAGCGCATCCGCGCCGGCGTCCACGGCGGCCAGCGCGTCTTCGGCGCGGGTAATGCCGCAGATCTTGACCCGGACGCTCATTGGCCCGCGGCCCAGACTTGCGCAATCAATTTCTCCAATCGCCGGCCGTACTCGACGAAATTTGCCCTCATGGCCTCGTCGTTCGACTGGGATTGCGCGTCGTGGAACACCACGACCATGTGCGGCTCGATGGAGATGCCCGCGTCGTAGCCGCGGGCGAAGGCGTCGCACAGGATGTCACGCACGCGGCCCTGGCCTTCGCCGGGCCAGTTGTAGTCGGCGTCGCTTTTCGCCGCGTTCCAAGTCGCGTCCTTGATGTGGATGTGCGAGACGTGCCCGCGGACCTGCGTCCAGAATTCCCACGGATCCTGCCGGGGCCACGGCCGGGGTTTCCTGCGGTCGGCATTGAAGACAGGATTGGCCGTGTCGAAAACCCACTTGAGCCCCGGCACTTTCTCCAGCATTTCGAGAGCGTGGCTTGAGCTCATCCCGCCATAGTTCATGCAGTTCTCGTGGACCGGCGTGATGCCGGCATCGAGAAACATACGAGTGACTTCGCCCACGCGCTGGAAGACCGCTTCGGGCGTGCGCTCGTCGTCGTCGCCCGGTTTGAAGCTCATGACGCGCACGAAGCGCGTCCCGACTCGCTGCATGCGCGGGATGCAGCGCCGGACCTCGGCCAGCGTCACATCGAAGGGGTCGGCGGCCTTCTTCGCCCAATTCATGATCGTGGAGCCGAAGCAGTAAACGCCGACGCCCGATGCCTTAAGCTTCTCCACGGCGAGATCAAAAGCCTTGTCCGGAATGTCGTGGAAGTTGGCCTTGCTGAAGCCGGGCAGCTCGACGCCGCGCATTTCGACCTGGTTCCAGCCCAATTCCTTCACCGCGCGAATCTGCGCGTCGAGCGTGTTGCCCGCCTCGTCGCCAATGCCTGTCAGGACCATGGCGCTGAGGTTCGGGTCTCGTTGCGCGACGGTCAACAGCAATAGCGGGCGTTTTGTAATCCCTCAGTGAATGCCGGTGGGGCGAGCGTCCCCGCGAGCCGGAGCCAAGAAACGCTGAGTAATCAAGCGGCTCGCGAGTACGCTCGCCCCACCGACTGAGGGATTACGGCGTTTTGGAGTGCGCCGGCAGAGCGCAGCGACGACGGCGCTTTGGCTACAGGCCAACCCTTGGCCACTCGATTCAAAGCGGTGTCGCGCTGCGCTTGCCACCGCAGACGTATCAGTCCATAATTTCACGCCGCGCCGCGCACCGGGAGCAGGCCAAGACGTTCCAGTTTGCTGCGCATCGTCGACCGCGCCACGCCCAGCCACTGGGCCGCTTTGCTTTGATCCCCCAAGGCGCGTTGAATGGCCTGGCCGTACAATTCGCGCTCGACTTCCTCGGTGAGAATCGTTTCGGCGTTTTCACATTCCCCGCTCCGCGCGCTGGCGAGCGTCCGGGCCACGCGGGCGGCAAAGGTTTGGCTATCGCCGATTGGCGGCGGAGTCATTTGCGCGAGCGCCTCGCGGACAATGGCGAGGGTCAGTGGGTAACCGCGCGAGAGCAGCAAGGCTTTGCGGATGGCGCTGCGCAGTTCGCGGATATTTCCGGGCCAGCGTTGTCGTCGGAGGTAGTCCATGATTCCGGGGCGCTCCGCCTCCGGAATCATGGAACTGGCCGAACCGAGTTCGCTGCCGTAGCGCTTGATAAAGTAGTCCACCAAATCCGGGATGTCCTGCGTCCTGTCGCGCAACGCCGGCAGATGAATCGTCGCCACGTTCAGGCGGTAGTACAGGTCCTCGCGGAATTCGTCCGCCTGAATGGCCGCTTCGAGGTCGCGGTGTGTGGCGGCGATGACGCGCACATCGATTGGGAGAGTGGCGTTGCCACCCACGCGTTCGATGGTTTTCTCCTGGAGCACTCGGAGGAGTTTCCGTTGCAGGCCGGAATTCATGTCCCCTATTTCATCGAGGAAAATCGTGCCGCCATTGGCCTGCTCGAACCTGCCGATGCGCCGGCCGATGGCGCCGGTGAAGGAACCGGGCTCGTGTCCGAACAGTTCGCTTTCCAGCAGCGGCTCCGGGATGGCCGCGCAATTGACGACGATGAACGGCTCCCGGCAGCGGGGACTGTGGCTGTAGAGGGCGCGAGCGACCAGTTCCTTGCCCGTGCCGGTTTCGCCTCGAATCAGCACGGTGACCAGGCTGGCGGCGACCCGTCCGATCTCCTTGTAAACGTTTTGCATCGCTTCGCTGCGTCCGATCAGCCGCTCGGTTTTGCGCAGGTCCAGGAAGGCCGTTTCCCCTGGAAGACCGACTGCTTCCATGAGCCGTTTGCAGTTCGCGGCCTTTTCGACCATTGCCGCCAACGGCGCCAGCCAGGCCCATCGGCCCGTGGCGGGATCCACCACACACTCGCTGATCTCGGGTTTGGAGAAGTAATCCAAAGCGCCGAGCCGGGCCGATTTGATGACCGTGTCGGTGTCGTGCAGGCCGGACATCAGGATCATGGGCAAGCGCGGATGGGTCGCGCGCACCTGGCTGATCAAATCCAGCCCGCTGGGTCCGGGTTCCTTTTCATCAAGCTTTTTACCGGTCAGCACGACATCGAACTCGCCGCTCTGCGCGCGGGGCAGTGCGGCGGTGGCCGTGGGCGCCACTTCAACGACGAAGTCGTCTGCCTCCAGGCCGAGCTTCAATTGCTCGGCGAAGACCGGATCATCTTCGACGACGAGGACTTTGGTAGTCATACGACGGCAGATTCCACAGGCCGGGGCCTGGCGGGCAGCAGTTGATAACGGGTGAGTTTTTCACGCATCGTGGGGCGCGAGATGCCAAGCAGGCCGGCGGCCTTTGTCTGATCGCCTTCGGCCATGCGGAGGGCCTGGCCGTACATCTCCTGCTCGACCGCCTCCATGACGATGGTCTGGATGTTCCCACTCTCGCCCCGTTCGGCTTTGTCCAGAAGTTCAGAGATGAAGGCAGCCAGCGGCCGGTCCGGAAATGACTGCGTGCGCGCAAACAATGCTGTGTCGGCCATCGAACCGGAGTGGCCGATCTGATCGCGCGCCTTTTGAACCAACTCCCTGGTGATGGTGAAGCCCCGCGACAACAGCACCGCTTTGTGGATGACGTTTTTCAGCTCGCGGACATTGCCGGGCCAGGAGTGTCGCTGGAGCAGTTTGATCGCATCCTCGGTGATCGTCGGTCTGGTGACGCCGACTTCCCCCCGAAATTGCCGCAGGAAGTGGCGCACCAGGTCGGAAACGTCCTCCAGCCGCTCCCGCAATGGCGGCAGGCGAATGACCGCGTCGTTGAGCCGATAGTACAGATCCTCGCGAAATCGTTTTTCTTGAATGGCCGCTTCGAGGTCGCGATGCGTGGCGGCGACGACGCGCACGTCGATGGTAAAACTCTCCTGGCCCCCGATCCGCTGAATGGTTTTTTCCTGCAATACGCGCAACAGCTTCTGTTGGAGGTTCACGTCCATGTCCCCGATCTCGTCGAGGAAGATTGTGCCCCGATCGGCCTGTTCGAAGCGGCCAATGCGGCGGGTCTTGGCGTCGGTGAAGGCGCCGGCTTCGTGTCCGAACAGCTCGCTCTCGAGCAGGCTGGCCGGGATGGCGGGGCAATTCACGACGACGAATTTCTCCTTGTTGCGGTCGCTGTGCTCGTGCAGCGCGCGGGCGACCAACTCCTTGCCGGTGCCGGTCTCGCCACGGATCAGGACCGTGGCCGGTTTGGCGGCCACCCGGCCGATTTCCTTGTAAACGGTTTGCATGGCCAGGCTCTTGCCCACCAGGGCCGCCGGGCCAGGCCTGCCGGCAGCCGCAGCCAACGGCCTAGATTGTTTGGGCCTTGATCCGGCAGCTTTGTGGAGGGTGTCCACGAGCTTGTCCATCTCCTCGTGCGTGACTGGTTTGACGATGTAATCGGTAGCGCCGCGTTTGGTCGCGTCAATGGTCGTGTCCGCGTCTGGGCGGGCCGTCATGAGGATGACAGGAAGCAGAGGCTTGGCTGAGTGCAACTGCTCAATGATGTCAAGGCCCTTCTTTTCGAGGCGTTTTGTACCCG
>CAZZAQ010000005.1:2676-7801 GCA_964652165.1 uncultured Bifidobacterium sp. | reverse complement strand
TACAGGTCTGTCATCACCACGTCAAAATTCTCCTGCTTGGCGCGCGCCAGTCCCTCATCGGCATCGGTGGCGATCTCCACGTAGCGGCCGTCGCGATTCAACGCGAATCGGAGAGCCTCCAGCACCCCCTCGTCGTCTTCGATGATCAGGATTCTGATGGCAGCGGCCTTGGGGTCGGGGATGGGAGAGGTCTTGCGGACGGTGGTGGCAGCGGCCTTGTGGAGGGTGTCCACGAGCTTGTCCATCTCCTCCTGCGTGATTGGTTTGGTGATGTAATCGGTAGCGCCGCGTTTGGTCGCGCCAATGGTCGTGTCCGCGTCAGGACGGGCCGTCATGAGGATGACAGGAAGCTGAGGCTTGGCCGAGTGCAACTGCTCAATGATGTCAAGGCCCTTCTTTTCGAGGCGTTTTGTACCCGGGATTGCCCAATACAGGTCTGTCATCACCACGTCAAAATTCTCCTGCTTGGCGCGCGCCAGTCCCTTATGGGCATCCTTGGCGATCTCCACGTCGTGGCCCTCGCTCTGCAAGGCAACTTGGAGGGCGACGGGTAACCCTTCATCGTCATCGATGATCAGGATTTTCGCCATGCTTTCACTCCCCGTTCCGGACCCGCGGCAACACGATGCGAAACGTGCTCCCTTCACCGAGGGCAGTCTCGAACTCCAACACGCCGCCGTGCGCGTCGATGATCGTGCGCGCAATCGACAGTCCGAGGCCATTCCCCTCCTCCTTGGTGCTGAAAAACGGATCGAACAGCCGCTGTTTGACCTCCTCCGGAATGCCCGATCCGGTATCCTCCACTTCAAGGACAATGACTTCCGCGGATCGGCCATTTAACCGCGCTTTGTCCTTTCGCGCCCTCAAAGTGATTGTGCCATCTTTCTCAATGCTCTCCTCCGCATTGGTGACCAGGTTTAGCAGCACCTGCTTGAGTTGCAGTGGGTCTGCGGAAAAAAGCGCTTCGACGGGGACGTCCAAATTCAACTGGATGCCCCTGCTTTTCAGTTGGGGTCCCTGCAACTCCAGGATTTCCCGCAGCACCGGCTCCGGTTTCAGGGAAACGAGCTTGGGCGCCGCGGGTTGGGTGAACCTGATAAAATCCTTCGCAACCTGGCCCAGGCGATTGACCTCTTTGCGAATCGCGGTAATCCCCACGTGTTCTGGCATGTCCTCCGTGACGAGTCTCTGAAAGCCCCAGAGCCACGCGTTAATGGCGGTAAGGGGTTGCTTGATCTCGTGGGCCAGCCAGGCGGCAAGCTGCCCAAGGTGAGCTAGCTTATTCTCCGTGTTGCTCTCGTAAAGTTTGAGGCGAAGTCGTTCCACGACGAGCTTCCGATAAATTGCCACCAGCAAAAACACGCCCAGCCCAATCTGCCCGATGAGCAAAGGGTAGAGTGCCGCAGAATACGCTGAAGATTTGGGCCTTTTCGCCAAGGCTTCGGCAATGACTGAATCAATCGGCAATTGCGAGGGCGTGGGCGGGCGCGAACTGGTGAGCGGGATCGTCCGTTCTTCCAATTGTGTCTTGCCAGTCACGAGTGCCCTTTTCAGCCTATCCGCGCGCTGTCGGACTTCCGAATTCCAGAGGGGATCCAAAAACGCCCTAATGAGCTCGCCGTCACGACGGGCTTGTTGGGCGAGTTTGAGCAATTGTTCGGATTCCTGGCCGGCACTTCTAAAGCGGGCCATGACCTTTCCTCCAGTCCCCGGTTTCCCAAGGTCGTTGGTGAGCAACCGGACTTCCGTTGAATACTTCGAGTAGATGCGGTCGATCTCCAGGACCAGACTTCCCAGATCATCGGTGATTCCAGCTAGCACGTAGGGTCCCGATGTGGGTTGCAGGCTAATCCTTTCCTTCAATTCCTGGCTCCTGGCCTGAAACCATTCCGCGTCAGGCCGATCCTTTTTCTTTGCAATCCAATTCCTCAAGTCGCGGCTGCCTTTCAGAAAAGCTCCGTAATCGGCCCCAGCGAGTTCTGGCGACGCGCTTCGGCCCACGTAATTGGACAGCGCCGTTTGCATGGGCGGAACGCTCGATGCCAAGTGCGCCGCGATACTCAGATACTCTTCGTGAATCCTGAAGATGCCCGGCTGCGTCCAGTCGTTCGTCATTTGGGTTTCCTCGAGTCCTCTCAACTCGTTCGTGAATTGACCTTGCACGTCAGAAAAGGCCTTTTGTATTTTATTACTCTGCGCCAGAAAGTTCACGCTTTCCGACTCCTGCCAATTGAGCAACTTTGACCTCTCCGTCGCTTGCCAATTCGTGGCTGCTTGTTCCACTCGCTCAAAATCCAGTCGATCCGCCGGTTCAAGCTGCAACAGTGCGAATACAGCCCACCCAATAAACGCCATCACGAGAATGAGCGACAGCTCAAACCAAGGCAGACGCGTTATGAGGCGAGGGTTCATGGTCGTTATTTCGACGCGCTAAATTCACAGGAGACTCTCGCTTGGACCAACCTTCGATTCAACCCCTGACCCCGGCTGGCATAGTGTTCCAAAGCGGCGTGTTGCTCTAGATCGTTGATCCACAACACGCGCCTCTCGTTCCATTGCCGCGCTCGTTGCCGGCCGTGTCGTGGCTTTGGCTGGGTGGGATGAGCAAGGTCGTCCATGACTCAGGTAAACTAGCGTTGAAAGGCTGGCCCCTGCGGGCGCTTTTCACCTGCCGCGTGGACTCTTCGTCCGGCTCCTTCCGCCCGGTCGAGCATGCGCAAGCAGTGTGCTGGGCTCGGCGTTGAAGCGTTCAACGCCGTCCAGCCCACTGCAAGGTACCTGGCGAATCCGGAGAATTCAATCGCCAGTAGATTTTGTGGAGCCCGCGACTTCACGAAACTACTTTGAAACTCCCGAAGCCAACCGCCGCTGGCTGAGTTGGCGCAGCTTTGCGGCGAGCCACCGTGCGCAAACGAAGTGGTTTTCGTTACGGCGATGGTGCCGTGCGCCGGAGAGTGCTTCGGGTTCGTCGAACCCTATGGGAGGTTTCCGACAAAGCAAGCGCAAATCCAGCCAGCGCAAATCCAACCAGCCGCTGGGCCGACTGCGGATACCCGGCTGTCGGGCACGTGACCTGTCCAAATCCGCCAGTCCTGAGACGCACCTGGCGCAAGTATTCTGCCACCTTCCGCGTTGCCAACGGGACGCGGCTTGCAATAGACTGCCAGGCAGACCGGGCGATTAGCGCAGTGGTAGCGCAGCTCCTTTACACGGAGTAGGTCGGAGGTTCGAATCCTTCATCGCCCACCATCTCGTGAGACTATGAAAAACCTCTTCACTCGGGCACTGGTCGCCGCGTTCGTTGCCCTACTTGCTGCGTCCTTCGTAATCCCCGCCTTCGGCCAGTCCGAAAAAATCAAACAGAAAGCCAAGGACCTCAAGAAGGAGGTCGAAGGCGGCAAGCAGGCGACGAACAAGCCACCGCAGGCGCCGAAACCCCCGCAGTCGCCGCAAAAACCGCCGCCGGCGCCGGTGAAGAAGTAATGAGTAATCAGTATTCAGTGTTCAGTGTTCAGTGTTCAAAGTGGGCAGCCCCATTCGCGCAGGTTGACTGATCACTGAATACTGATTACTGAATACTGATTACTGAATACTGCTTTATTGCGCCACCGTTCCATCGCCGCATGAAGCCCACCCTGCTGATTGCGCTCGCCGTCGTGGCGTTGCCGCTGGCCGCGCAGGACTGGCCGCAGTTCCTTGGTCCGCACCGCAACGGCTCGACGAGCGTCACCAACCTGGCCGCGCAGTGGCCGAAGGAGGGGCCGCCCGTGGCGTGGCAGCGCAAGGTTGGGCAAGGGTTCGCCGGGCCGGTTGTGAGCGGAGGGAAGCTGATTCTTTTTCACCGGGTCGAGAACAGGGAAATCGTTGAGTGCCTTGATTCGAAGTCGGGCAACGAGCTTTGGAAGTCGGATTATCCGACGAGCTACGTGGACCAGATGGGACACGATCCGGGGCCACGCGCGACGCCAGCGCTCTCGGATGGTCGCGTTTACACCTTTGGACCTGAGGGCCTGATGGCTTGCTGGTCTCTGGAGCGCGGCGACAAACTCTGGAGCGTCGCCACGAAGAGCGAATTCGGCGCGCGCCTGGGCTTCTTCGGCCTGGCTTGTTCGCCGCTCGTCGAGGGCAACGCGGTGATCGTGAACGTCGGCGGACGCAATGGCGCCGGCATTGTCGCGTTTGACAAGGCAACCGGGAAAGTTCTTTGGAAAACGTCGGACGACGAGGCGAGCTACGCTTCACCCGTGGCGATGACTCTTGGAGGCAAGCGCGTGACGTTCGTCCTCACTCGCGAGGCGCTGGAGTGCCTCAGCCCGGCCGACGGCAAAGCCGTTTTTCGGTATCCGTGGCGGCCGGCGATGCACGCGTCCGTCAGCGGGGCGACGCCTCTGGTCGTCGGAGACCAAATCTTCATCTCCGCGTGTTACGACAAAGGGGCGACGCTGCTGCGTTTCAAGGAGGGCGGCCCACAAAAGATTTGGAGCAGCGAGGAGACGCTCTCAAGCCACTACGCGACGGCGGTGCATCGCGACGGTTTTCTCTACGGATTCGACGGGCGCGCGGATCCCGGATTCGAGCCGGGGCCGAGCCTGCGCTGTGTCGAGCTGGCAACGGGCAAGGTGCGCTGGAGCGAATCGGGACTCCAGCCCGGCACCGTGACGCTGGCGGGAGACGAATTGCTCGTGCTGACGGGCCGAGGCGAACTGCTGCGGGCGCCCGCGACGCCGCACGGTTTCAAGCCCTCGGCGCGCGCGCAGATTCTCGGCCTGGAAGTGCGGGCGCATCCGGCCCTGGCCGACGGGATGTTTTACGCGCGCAGCAAGGAGAGGCTGGTGTGCGTGGATTTGAGGCGCAAGCTGTGAACAATTCAAAATTCAAAATTAAAAATGACAAGTAAGGAGAACGCCGCGGTGTCATAGCCTGGGACCCTGCCATTTTGAATTTTTAATTTTGAATTCTTCACGCGCAACACGCACCACGCTGACGATAACCATCTCAATCTTCCATGAACTCCCCACCGCCCGCCGCCGCCGCCCCCGCCCCTTCGCCCCGCCTCATGTCGCTGGATGCGCTGCGCGGGTTCGACATGTTCTGGATCATGGGCGGCGACGCGCTGGCCGCCGCG
>CAZZAQ010000005.1:0-2666 GCA_964652165.1 uncultured Bifidobacterium sp. | reverse complement strand
GATCGTGTCACCGAAGGGGTCGCCACGCAGCTCGAACACGTCGAGTGGGCGGGGTTTCATTTCTACGATCTGATTTTCCCGCTGTTCGTGTTCATCGTCGGCGTGTCGCTGGTCTTCTCGCTCGGGCGGACTATCGAAAGGGAAGGCCGCGCCGCGGCGCTCAAACGCGTCCTTTGGCGGACACTCCTGCTGTTTGGGGTCGGGCTGTTCTACTCCGGCGGCTTCAGCAGTCGGTGGCCGGACATCCGGCTGCTGGGCGTGCTGAACCGCATCGCGCTGTGCTACGGGTTCGCGGGGCTGATTTTCTGCTGCGTTGGCTGGCGCGGGATGGCCGCCATCTGCGTCGGGCTGCTGGCGGGTTATTGGGCATTGATGACGTTCGTGTCGTTCCCCGACTTGCGCCGGGTGAACGCCGCGGGCGAACTGCTGAGTCCCGCCCTGAACATCACCAACGCCGCGAGCACCGCGGAATTGAATTGGGCAACGACCAACCGCGTGCGCGGCGTCTTGGACCCTGGCCTCAACCTGGCCAACTACGTGGACCAGCGCTTGCTGCCCGGCAAGAAGTGGGACAAAACGTGGGATCCGGAGGGCCTGCTCAGCACACTGCCGGCGATTGCGACCTGCCTGCTCGGGGTGTTCGCGGGGTTGTTCCTGCAAAGCCAGTCGGCGGGCGATAAGCGCAAAGTGGCGTGGCTGCTGGCGGCCGGCGCGCTCGCGGCGTGTGCGGGATTCGCATGGGGAATCCAGTTCCCAGTCGTGAAGAAAATCTGGACGTCGTCGTTCGTGCTGGTCGCCGGTGGATTCAGCGCGATGTTGCTCGGGATATTCCACTGGGTCGTTGAGGTCCGCCAGTGGCGGCGCTGGTGTCAGCCCTTTGTTTGGTACGGGATGAACCCCATCACGGTCTACCTGGCGGACAACATCATCGGCTTTCGCAAAGTCGCCTCGCGGCTTCTGGGCGGTGACGTGCAGGCCTGGCTGAATGGGCACATCACCGCGGGCTGCGGCGACTTGCTGCTGGCGTTGGGGGAGGTGAGTGTGGGGCTGTGCCTGGTGTGGTGGCTGCATCGGAGGAAGATCTTTTTGAGGCTGTAGCGCAGGCGAAGTGCGGGTCACCGGGCGCGTCAATTTCCGTGCTGCGCTGCCGGCGAATGCTTGTCGCAACAGGCGCCACCGTGATTTCCCGAGTTGTTGGCGACCGGTTCTAAAGGCATCGAGAGCACACTTCTCGAAGTGTGCTCTCCGTCGTTGCCGCACGGTTTGAGAATTCCGCCCGCGACCTGACCAGCTTGTGTAAAAACTCCCGATCGCGGAATAGAGTCGAAAAATCGAGCTCCTAATTTTGGATATGACGCGCTTTTCCGAACGGCGAGGGTCCCGACGACCCTTTTTTCGCTTTTCCAAAACGCAAGTTTGGAGTTTTTACACAAACTGTCACGGTCGCGGCTACGCTTAACACGGCTGCGCTTAACACGGCTTGCTCTACGGGGGCGGACGTGTATGCTGCCTGGATTCAGTTGCCTCTATGAAACAATTGCGCGGCCTTTTTGTGACTTTTTGTGGCGTGGCTGTTGGCCTCTGTGAGGTGTCCGCTGCGGTCGTCATCAACGAAATCCACTACGATCCGGACGTGAAGACCGAGCCAGCGGAGTTCATCGAACTCCACAACGCCGGCACGAACGCGGTGAACCTCGCGGGCTGGACGCTCTCGGACGGAGGCAACCTGAATTTCGTTTTCCCGGCGACGAACGTGGCCCCCGCCGGCTTCGTAGTCGTCGCGCAAAACCCGGCCTTTCTTCAAACGAAGTTCAGCGTGGCCGGCGCAATCGGTCCGCTCCGTGCCGACGGCACCACGTCGCTCTCCAAATACGGCGAAAAGCTCACCCTGCGCACTCCCGCCGGCCAGATCGAGGATGTCGTCGAGTTCAAGCTCGGCTTCCCGTGGCCGACCGTGGGTGACGCGAACGTGCCGGGACAGGGCAATTCCATCGAACTGATTAACCCTTCGCTCGACAACGACCTCGGCGGCAGTTGGCGCGCTTCGGGCGGCGGCGCTGGCACCCCGGTGCAAAACGCGACGCTGCTGGCGGCCCAATCCGTCTGGAAATACCTCAAGGGAACGAACGTCCCCTCCTCGCCGGTCACGGCCTGGCGTCAGCCGGGCTTTGACGACGCGGCGTGGTCCACCGGCACGCTGCCCATCGGCTACGGCGAGGCCTTCATCAGCACGTCGCTGGCCGACATGAACGGGCTTTACACGTCGGTCTTCCTGCGCAAGCAGTTCACGGTCACGGACCCGGCGCAATTCACGCGGCTGGTCCTGGAAGCGCAGTATGACGATGGGTTCAAATGCTGGATCAATGGCGTCCTCGTGGTGGATGGCAACGCCAACATGCCCGCGGGCGAAGTGGCCTACAACGGCACCGCCATCTCGGCGATTGAAAACCTGAATTTCGTCACGTTCAACCTTAGCGGCAGCCCGGCCAGCCTGCTGGTCAACGGCAACAACACCATCGCCGTGCAGGCGCACAATTCGTCGCTCTCCACCAGCAGCGACTTTTTCTTCGACGCGCGGTTGCTCGGTCAAACTGGCGGCTCCAGCGGCGTCGGCCCGTCGCCGGGGCGCGTGAACACAGTCTTCGCCACGAACGCCCCGCCGCAGA
>CAZZAQ010000004.1:20512-21010 GCA_964652165.1 uncultured Bifidobacterium sp. | reverse complement strand
CGACTTCGCGGAGGGACTTGTTCTCGAAGTAGCGGAGCAGGATGGCGGCGCGGTCGGTATCGTCCAGGGCGTGCATGGCGTCGTCGAGAAGGGGTTCGATGTGCGTCCAATCGGCGGCAGTGGCGTTCATGACATTCATCTCGGTGGCGATCTGTTCGCGCAATTGACGGCGCGCCTCGCGGCGGACGACATCAATGGCCTCGCGGCGGGTGACTTGATAGAGCCAGGCGGCAAGGATGGTGTCTGGCGCGAGCCGGTGCGCATGGCGGGCGAGGCTGATGAAGGTGGATTGCGCGACCTCCTCGGCCAGTTGCGGGGAGCGGACCTGGCGAAGCGCGGCGGAATGAACGAGGCCGAGATGGCGCCGGACGATTTCGGCGAAGGCGTCCTCGGCGTGGTGCCGGGCGTAGCGCGCGAGCAGTTCCAGGTCGGTGTCGCTCATGTTCAAAAGGATAACGTCGCCGGCGTCGGGAATCCGCCAAAGAATTTCATCCGAAG
>CAZZAQ010000004.1:16565-20501 GCA_964652165.1 uncultured Bifidobacterium sp. | reverse complement strand
TTGAACGTGGGGTACGGGTGCACCGGCACAAGCCGGCCGCCGTCCGGGCGCCGCGCAAAGCTGACTCGGCTCCGAGGTCCGAACCTGCGTCGCTCCACGACCTCAAGCAACACGAGCGCGCCTTCATCCTCGACGCACTCGCCAGGACCCGCGGCAAGATCTACGGCCCGGACGGCGCCGCCGCGCTGCTCGGCCTCAAGCCCACGACGCTTTCCTCGAAAGTCCATCGCATGGGGCTCAAAAAGATAGATCCCGCACGTAGAGATTCATGAACTCCAACGCGCCGCCCGTGTCGCGCAGGCCGAACGCGCCGCGCGCGGGCGCGTCCGCGGGGAGCGTGAAGCGATGCGTCTCCTTGCCGTTGCGCTTCACGCTCACTTCGCGGCCAGTCACGGTAATAATGAAGCGCTGAGCGTTGCCCGCCGTCGCGCCCTCCAACGGCACTTCCGCGCCTTCGGCGCCGCGGCATTGCACCGATGGCGTCGCGAGTTTCTTGTCAGCCGCAGGCTTGGCGGGCCGGCAGTCCAGCACGAATTCCGCGTCGCCGAATTCCATCCCGGTCCAGAGCGTGGCGGCGGCGGCCGCTTCGCCTTCGCGGAGCGCGAGCCGTTCGCCGCTTGCGCGCCAGCGCGATGCCGTGGCCGCGTTGGTCTTCCAGACGCGCAAATCGAGTCCGGTAAAAATCGTCCTCCAGCCCTGATCCAATGGCGCGGTGAGTTCCGCCGACGCACCGCTCGAGGGCAGTTCCTTGATGCGGAGGTTGCGGAACTCCACCGGGGCGCCTTCCGACTCCAGCGCAAGATAGCCTTTGCGATAGTTGCAGTCCTCGCCGCCCGATACCTCCTTGCCGTTCACGTGCAGCCGAAGGACGCCGTTGCTGCCGACGATTCGGTAGTGGTTCCATTCCGGCGACCGTTTGCTCCGCTCCTCGGACGGAAAGCTGCGCATCCCGTTGTGCCGGCCAAACGGCTTCATGGTCGCACCGTGAATGGGGAAGACGTCGCCGTGCGTGGTGAACCAGTCGGACTTCTTCCCAGTCTGCTTCTCGTATTGCTCGGCGTAGCCGTGGTCGAGCACCTGCACCTCGATGCCGCGCAGAAACGGCACGCCCGGCGCGGCGATGGGCGTGCCCCAGATGAATACGCCGGAATTGCCGCCGCTGGTCAAATGCCGCCACTCGACTTCGAGGATGAAGTTCTCATATTGCCGCGTGGTGCGCAGCGCGCCGGTGGGCCGGCCCGTGCAATGAATGACGCCCTCGCGCACACTCCACGTCTCCGGCGCGCAATTGGCGTTCACCCAGCCGGCGAGGTCGCGGCCGTTGAAGAGCGGAACAAAACCATCGTCATCCGCCGCCAGCGCCGTGGTCGCCGCCGCAATCAGGAGAACAAGGGAGAATCGTTTCATGTGGCGAGAGTGCCAGCGCCATCGAACGAATGCACGCGGGAAGGAAAAGCGGGGCGGGTCCGGCAAAGTTCCCAACAGGTACATCGCGCAGGGAAGCTAGGCTCTCGCCTTGCGCGTCATGACGGGAGAATGGCCACCACCGTCGCATATGACACTATCAAGCACCGACCTATTTAGAAAAAATATTGGTTTGATTTGGTTTGATCTGGTTTGATCTCGATTCGTTTTGAGTGGGATTGACTCCGTATAACTGGACTTGACGGCTGTTTCCGCCGGACCGCCGCCCGTCCCGGCCCGCAGCGGGTGCAAACGGAGCCAACCCCTGGAAAACTGGCCGAACTCCGGGCAAGGCGCTGCGCTGCGACCCGCGACGGCTCGTGGTCCGAAGCCGTGGTCGCGAGCGCCCGCCGTTTGGGCGTTTGGCCATCCAGGCTGGCTTCGGAACCTGACTCAAGCCCGGTCGTATGTGCAAACAAGTGTCGCGCACGGGGGCGACAATACAGAAGTGGGGGCAAAACAGTTAGCGCCAAACGAGCGAAACGAGCGAAACGAGCGAAAATCTGACGTTCTGCGCTGTTTTCGGTGCAAGCCAAATGACCTTCTCCGATTCGAGCCGCCCGCAGCGGCTTGTCTTCTAATCTGAATTTGACCACGGATTACACGGATTTCACGGATGAGCAATAGAGAAGCAGTTTCATCCGCGTTATCCGTGTCATGCGCGGTCAAAAATTCCGTGGCTACGGCCCCGCGCCCACGCGGCACAAGTACTGTGGCGCCACCCCCGGTTTGCCAACACCAAGCCCGCTCGCACCGGAGCGGCGCGGCAAATCGCTGTCAAAACGCCGCTTTTCCCGCGCCCCTGATACGGCGCGCTGAACTCCGAACTCTCCGCGACTTTCCGTACCTTGAACCGGATGACATCAAAGCGGCGCTCGCCTATGCGGCCCGCCAGTCGGACCACGCGGGCTTGCAGCCAGGGTGAACTTTCTCATCGACGCGGCTCGTTCCTGTGCTACAAAAGCAGCATGACAACGAAGACAACGACACTGGAAATACCGGCGAAAGAGGCGGCGAAACTGGGGAATTTCTTGAAGCAATTCGTGGCGGCCGTGGATCGTGCGAAGAAAGAAATGAAGCGGGACCAGGCCGAAATCGACCGCCTGAAAGCCGAAACGCGCGCAGTATTGGCTGAGTTGAAGACCATTCGCTGAATCGTGTGGCGAGACGTTTTCAATTTCGCCGGACGGCTTTGGGGCCTGCTGGAGGATACGCGGCAGAACAAAGCTGAGATCAAGCAAATGCGGCAGGAATTGCGGATGCTGGCGTTTGAAGTCCGGCGGCTGGCTGAACATGGCGCCCATGAACGGGAAAAACTGCTGCTGAAGTTGGAGAACCAACTCCTCCGCTTTGAGCGGCGCTTGCCGGGGGGCAAGCACAAGGCATCGGGCGACGGACCTGCCACCGGACCAATCCACGCTGGAAGGAAGAGCGGTGTTGATCCGGACAAGTTCCCAACAGGTACATGGCGCCGGGAATCCAGGCTCTCGCCTTGCGCGTCATGACGGCCGAATGGCCACCACGGTCGCATGTGTCAACATCAAGAACCGCCCCCTTTATAGACTGGCACGCCGCCGGACGGGGTCAAGATCAGGCCATGATGAAGCTCTGCTCGGGCGTGAAAAGTCCGCCGTCGTGGGCGTGTTCCACGGCCCTGGCGTGCAGATCCGGCCGTTCATGGGCTGGGCCTCGTCGCCCTTTTCACACGCGCGGCGCGTGATCGAAGCCCGACGCGGCGTCAAATGTCGCCTGATCGCCCAAAGATCACAAAGCGTGGAGTGGCATCCTGGTTCGTCCTGTTTCCCCGGCCCTTCAGCGTGAAGCCGGTGGCCGCGAACAGCTTCTGGTCCGGGAAGACGCGGCGGACGGTAAGATAGTCGCCCCACTCCCCCTTTCCTTCGTCGGAAAACTCGGGGCCACGGTCGCTGGCCGCGACGATACGGTTGCGGTTCGTGCCGGTGAGGATGCCCACCACGTGTGATGGGAAGCGCGGTCCGCCGCCGATCATATACGAAATGCCGACCTCGTCGTTCGCATTGGTTGAGAGCGCGGGATACGCCGTCGCGGATTCGTTATCGAAGACGTTGATATTCTCCACGGTGGTCAGCTCGGGGAGGCGGATTTTGGCAATCTGGATAAACGGCTTGGGCCGCTGATTGGATCCGCGGTCCACGCTCCAGGCAAACCACAGATGTCCCCCTGCAACCGTCGCGCCGGTGATGCGAGGATCGGCTCGGTCGAGCCATCGCCGGCCGTCCGGAGTGCGGGATTGGTATCCGTTGCCACCCATCCAGCGCGTGATGGGGACGACTTTCGAGGTCGGCCGCGCGGCGGACTCACGCCAGGAAAACACGCGCAAGGCACTGGTCGTCTCGTCTGTCGTCGCGAAAAAAGCCGTGGTGCCGCAATTTTGTGCGACGCGGAGGCTGAATTGCTGCGAGACGAAACGCCGGGCACGGATCCGGCCGCTTT
>CAZZAQ010000004.1:16021-16555 GCA_964652165.1 uncultured Bifidobacterium sp. | reverse complement strand
CCGCCACCGTTGCCAAGGAATATATTGGTGGTTACGTAGAGAGAGTTGGCGCCGGTAGCCAAGTCGGGAAAGTCGAGGAATGCGCGAGGGACCCCGAGCATTTGAGTAGTGATATCGAAGAGCCGCCAGCGGCCGACGACCGCATCGGCGGTCTTGGCAAACGCCAGGCGCTGAATGTTATCGCCCGAGCTCGGTCCATACTGGAGCAGCCAGACGAATGTGTCGATGGACGGGATATAATGGGCGACCTGATCGCAACAAAACTTAAAGCGCTCATCGTCAAACGCCTCGGGATCCATGAACTGAAAAGTTCTTCCACCGTCCTCGGAAATTGCGGCATACCAATTGCCGGTGTATAGGACCACATCGCCATGGATCGCGACGCTGGGTTCCCCGACATTGGACGCCGCATTGTTGCGGCCGGGCTCGGCAAGCTCGGTGTCGCGCGCCAAAGCCAGATTGTCGGTGGCGGCCTGCGGAGCCGGCACTGCGGCGGCTCGCGGCTCGGCGAGCGCCAGAGGCGCGTTGCCGCTG
>CAZZAQ010000004.1:13751-16011 GCA_964652165.1 uncultured Bifidobacterium sp. | reverse complement strand
GGGGAAAGCGTCGTGGATGAATGCGCGCGGGCTTTTCGATGCGCTTCGGGGTCTTGCGAAGCTTGAATGTAATCGGTTCGGCCGAACACTTCTTCAACTCGATTTCACTCGGCTCGGCGGCACGAAGGATCGCCAGGCAAGCCTCGGCGCTCATCGCCACGGGCGCCGCCGGCGCGCGGGATTTTGGGACCGTGTATTTCTTCGACTTTTTCATAGGGGTATGGCGCTCAGCGCGATGCTGGATCAGGAACCCGAATGCTCATCCGGAACTGGCGGCAACGGCCGTCGCTTGTGAATGACCTTCGGAACAGCAGATACGGGCGGCTCGGCACGCAAGCGGAGTTTGGCCTCCTTGAGCGTGCCGCGCAGTTCGGAAACTGATTCTTGAGGCATGACTGCCGGACCAGATTCCCTGCGAACACATTTTTCCTTTTTCGGTGTCATGGCGGCGGCCGCTGCACTTCCGCGCTCCTTGGCAATCGGAGCGGACCACACGGCGCTCCTCGGAGATTAGTCGTTTTTCCTGGCACGTTTCACCCGGCCCGTTACAAATTTTGCAAGCTGGCGCCGACAGAGGATCCCGACAACGAGCAGCGCGACCGCAACAACAATTGCAACCTCCGTCATGCCGTTTCCGCCGTCTGGAGACACATGAAACCAACGTTCGATGAAGTCCATATAGACTATTGGGAATGTGCGTTTTGACGCTCCGCGACTGACGGAGCATTACTTTTCCATCAATTATGTTGACTGGAGTTTCCTGCCGCTGCCCGCCCGGTGGCAAGGTCTTTTTTGCGGGTTTTTCGCCGCTCGGCCGCGTGCAAGCCTGACTTGCGGCGACTTGGCATCGCGTTCGTCGGTTATGCCGAAGACCAGGACCAGTTTCCGCACACCGTGTATCGGGACACGAGCCTCAGCCCCTTCCTCACCTACGGACTCTTCAGTCTTGGTATGCGCTCAGTGCCCGTTCAGCGGCTTCGCGGACATGGCGCTCTTTCGGGTCCGTCCGCGTGTCGCGCAGGTGTGCGTAAATGCGGGAGGCTTGAGGCTTCTGGTTCGCCGCGGCGAGCCTTTCGGCGAGCAGCAGATAAGCTTTGGTCGCTTCGGTTCGATCCCAGCCCTCGGCGCGGTCGGCGGACTGGAGGAGCGCATCGGCTGAACTCGCGTCGCCGAGGTTGGCCAGCGCCCACGCGGCGGTGCGGCGGATATCGCGATCTTCGTCGGTCAGCGCCTTCTTCAGCGCGGCGACTGAATCGGCGTCCCGCAGGACGCCCAGTGACTGGATGAGCGTGACGCGGTTCCGGCCTTTGGACTTTTCCAGAGCGGTGCGGAATCGGGGCGCCACGCCGTCGTGAATGGTCAGCAGCGCCTGCGTGGCATCCCCGCACAGCTCGTCATCGAGCAACTGCTGGCCCAGCGCGTCCACGGCTTCCTTGCCGCCAATGACGCGAAGCTCGCGGATCAGAAATGCCTTCACCGCCTTGGAATGTTTGTCGCTGCCCAGTTGCGAGGCGAGTGTCCTGGCGAGGAGTCGCCGCTGGTTTTCTTCCCCGGCGCGGCCGGCGTAAATGACCAGCCCGTGGACCACATAGCCTGGCTTGTAGTTGTTGTAGTCGGCATCGCTCGGTTCCCGAACCAGTTCGAGCAACTCCATGATGCTGTCGCGTCCACCAGACAGAATCGCGGCGAAGATTTTCTCCGCAGCGCCGGGGTCAGGTCCGGTGAACTTGCTTGCGGCGCCCAAGCGATCGGGCTTCGGTTTGGGCTTGTCGGGAGTGTCGGGCTGGGCCTGTTGCTTCGCTTCCTCTGCTTTCGCCTGAATCTCCTTGTCGGTGTCGGGCATTTGCTCGACCAGTGCGGCGACGTTCGGTTTCGTGGCGGCCATATCTAGTTAGAATATCCAGGTTAGAGGTGCCAGGGCGCGCGCATGGGTTGGCTGACCAATCGGTTCGCTTCCTCGTCACCGACGATGACTTCCTTGACGGGGTCGAAACGGATCTTGCGTCCCACGCGGATGGCGATGTTGGCCAGGTGCAGAATCGTCACGGTGCGAGTCGCCGCCTCGGCGTTGCCGCCTGCAGGCTTGCGCGTCTTGACCGCTTCGCCAAATGTGCGAAGCGGCTCCGGGTCGGGTATCTCCGCGATCTTCTTACGGCTCGCCTCATCAAGGTCATTGAGGCTGACGCCGCGCGACTGTTTGCGGTCGTAAGGCTTGCCCCATTCGCCGCTGTCGAAGACAAGCGTGAAGCCGTCCGCGTAG
>CAZZAQ010000004.1:4394-13741 GCA_964652165.1 uncultured Bifidobacterium sp. | reverse complement strand
TTCCTTGACGGGGTCGAAACGGATCTTGCGTCCCACGCGGATGGCGATGTTGGCGAGATGCAGAATGGTCACGGTGCGATACGCCGCCTCGGCATTACCGCCCGCGGGTTTGCGCGCCTTGACCGCTTCGGCAAACGAGCGCAGCGGTTCAGGATCGGGCGTCTCCGCGATCTTCTTCCGGCCCTCCTCGCCAAGGTCGCTCAGGCTCACGCCGCGCGATTGCTTGCGGTCGTAAGGCGCGCCCCATTCGCCGCTGTCGAAGACGAGCGTGAAGCCGTCTGCATATTTGATCTCCACCCAGCCCCACATGCCGCAGGCTTCCGGGTGGGCCGGCGGCGCGTGCGGCTCGATTTCGACCGGCGCGGTGTCGTCCTTGCCGTAAGTCCACGTCAGCGGATCGAGATAATGCTGGCCCATGTCGCAAAGCCCGCCGCCTTCGTAATCCCAGTAGCCGCGGTGGGTGCCGCCGTAGCGGTGCGGATGATAGGGCTTCATCGGCGAGGGACCCACATAGAGGTCCCAATCCAGATTCGCCGGCACCGGCTGCGGCTTGGCGTTGACCAGGCCGCTCCACTCCTTGACTTTCAAACCGCCGCGCTTGATGACGACCGCCTCGCATTGCTTCAGCAAACCGCTCTTCATGATTTTGCGGGTGAGAACGTTCTTCGGGTCGCGGCTCGCGCCGAAGCGGCCAAATGTGCCGATTTGAAATACGCGCCCGTAACGCTTCGACGCCTCGGCCACTGCGCGGCCTTCGGCGATGAAGCGGGTCATCGGCTTTTCGCAGAGGACATCCTTGCCCGCTTCCATCGCGGCGATGGAAATCAGCGCGTGCCAATGCGGCGGCGTGGCGATGGCCACCACGTCAATGTCCTTGCGCTCCAGCACGCGGCGGAAGTCGGTGTATTTCGTCTGGTTGTCCGCGCGGTCGAGCCATTTCACGTCGCACTCGGCGAGCTTCGTCACAGCCATTCCGACTCCTTGGAAACTTTTGACGGCCTCGCTCCACGTGCCCGGGCCGCGTCCACCCACACCGATGAGCGCGCCGCCCAGCGTGTCGCTGGGAGAAATCTCCGGCGCTCCCAGCACGCGGCGGGGCACGATGGAGATGGTGGCGAGAGCGGCGGCGGAACCCGTCAGGAAATGGCGACGAGTGATCGCCTTGAGGCGTTTTTTCATGAGCTTCTAGGTCAGACGGGCTGAGCTTGGCCGCTATTCGTTCTCCGTCCGCGGTGGCGGCCGGTGCCGTGTGGAAGCGGTGAAAATACTTGCGGCACGTACGCCGGAACCATCCCATTGCGCGATGCAAACTCGCCACGTTGGGAAAACTAAAGAGGGACCGCGCGCCAACATCGCCATGCGCACTATAAAAAGCCTTCGCTGGTGGATTGCCGGGTTGCTCGCTTTGGCCACGGCGCTGAATTATCTGGACCGGCAGAGTTTCCCGGTTGTGGTCGGCGAGATCAGGAAGGAAATCCCGATCTCCAACGAGCAATATGGCCGGCTATCGTCGCTGTTCCTGCTGGCTTACGCCATCATGTACGCGGGAGGCGGGCGCATCATGGACTGGCTCGGCACGCGCCTGGGCTACGCCGTGATGATCGTCTGGTGGTCGGCGGCGAATTGCCTCACCGGCACCGCGTCTTCCGTGCTCGGACTGGGTGTGTTTCGATTCCTCCTGGGCATGGGCGAGGGGGGCGGTTTTCCCGGTTCCGGCAAGGCCGTGGCGGAATGGTTCCCACCCAGGGAGCGCGCGATGGCGTTTGGCCTCTTCAACACCGGCGCAAGCCTCGGCGCCGTCATCGCGCCCCCGTTGATGGCGTCCATCGTGGCCACACTCGGCTGGCGCTGGGTGTTTTTCATCACCGGCGCCATTGGTTTCCTTTGGGCGTGGATGTGGCTGAAGCTGTATCAGCCGCCGGCCACGAACCGGTTCATTACGCCGGAGGAAAAGGCGTTCATCGCTGAGTCGATGGGCAACTCTTCCGCATGCGGGCTGTCCAACGAAGGCGGCGCGGGAGAAATGAAGATGCCGGAAGTTTCGCAGCTTGATCCGGGCGGCGCGACGCAGCCCACCGCGGCAACCCAAACCCCTGACGGCCCGTCGGCACGCCGGATTTCTTGGTGCAAGCTCCTCACTTATCGCCAGGTCCAGGGACTCATGGCGGCCAAGTTCCTCACGGATGCGGCATGGTACTTCTTCATATTCTGGCTGCCCAAGTATCTCGGCGACGCGAGGCAACTGAACATCAAGGAAATCGGCTATTTTGCGTGGATTCCTTATGCTTTCGCCGGCGCCGGCAGCCTGCTGGGCGGCGGCATCAGCAGTTTCCTGCTCCGCCGCCAACTGACCTTGAGTCTCTCGCGCAAGATCGCGTTGGGAATCGGCGCCTCGCTCCTGCCGGTGTCGTTGTTGATCGCCGGCGCGCCATTGAGCTTCGCGATTGTGTTCTTCAGCCTGGCGATGTTCGCTCATCAATTCTGGTCCGCCAACGTCCAGACTTTGCCGGCGGACCTCTTTCCGTCCAGAGTGGTCGGGTCGGTGGAAGGATTGCTGGGATCGGCGGGAGCGTTCGGCGGGATGCTCTTCGGGTTGTTGGTGGGCTGGATGGTCGAGCACCAGGGATATGGTCCCGCGTTCCTGATTGCCGGCGTGCTTCATCCACTGGCCTTTCTCGTCATCTTAGTCACCGTCACGCGAGTCGAGCCGATACAACACTGACGCCAAGCGTCGAGTCACCGTTTTCCAAGATGTCCAGCAAGCTTTCGTGCAAGCCGGGGCGTGAGGCTTCAACGAGGCGACATCACTTTCGAGCCTGCATGAAATTGGACACCCTGACCCCGCCAGGTTTCACCAATGATTGTAGCCGCCGACGTAAGGAGGCGGAAAACATAGACACACGCTCCATCCGCCTCCTCACGTCGGCGGCTACAGCCCGTTCTGCGCCACATCGGCGTGCAGCGTGAGCAGCACGTTATGGAACGAGGCGAGCGACGCTTGCGCGTCGGCGCGGGCGCTTTCGAAGCCGCGACGGACGCGGCCCCAAAGATCGATTTCGTAGCTCAAGTCGAGCGGAGCGCGGAAGGTGTTCGCAGTCACATTGCCGAAGTTGGGGATCTGATTGGGCGAGTAGCGTTGGCGGGTCCAGCTTGGATTGGCGTCGAGCGTTGGGAGCAATTCACTGCGGGCAACGTGGGCCGTGGCGCGGGCCTGCTCGACGCGCGCGATGGCGGCCTTCAGATCCTCGTTGTTGGCCTCGGCCCGGCGTTGGAGAGCGTTCAGTGTTTCGTCGCCGAAGACTTCCCACCATGCGCCCTTCGGCACGTTGTCGAGCGGCTGGGCTTCCTTCCATGCGCCGAGGTCGTTGGTGGATTTGTACGTCGCTGGAACTGCGGTTGTCGGCTGGCGGTAGTTCGGGCCGACGGCGCAGCCGGTGGCGAGAGCTGCCAGCGCAAAAGCCTGAAAGATGCTTTTCATGAAGATGCTTTTCATGGCAGGAGACGTTCGAGTGTGTGGTCCAGATGTGTTCATGCACGTTGGGTGGAAACGCTCACGAGCTGGCCCGGGGGGTTGGTGCTCGCCGGCGTGAAGGGACGGAATACCGATGCGAAGACGCTCCAGTGGCGTCCGAGGAGGAAAAGCGCCAGCGCCGAAACGACGATGGCCATCGCCAGCCCATTGCGCTCCATGAATACGTGGAACAGCAGGATGTTCACGATGACGGGTCCCAACAGCAGCAACCCGAGCGGCAGGAATCGTCCGCTCAGCACGAGCGCGCCACATTCCTGTAACAGAGCCAAGGGCAAGTGCTATAAGAGGGTAGATTCAATGAACGCCCTGCACACCGGGACCGACCGAGTGGCCGATGACACCCTTATTCAAGAGGTGCAAGAAGGGGATGCCAAGGCTTTTGAGCCGCTGCTCGACCGGCACCTGCCTCACGTGCGAGCGTTCATTGCGCTCAAAGCGCCCGTGTCCCGCCTTGTGGATGAACTTGCGCACGAGACGTTCGTGTATGCCTATCGCCACCTGAGCGAGTTCACACCCGGCACGTCGTTTCGCGCCTGGGTGCGGGCCATCGCCTGGAACCTGCTCCGTGCGGAGGTCACGCGATTTAGTCGCGAACGCGCCAATCACGCGCGCTTTGCTGAGCAACGGCTGTGTGAGATTTTTCAGGAGCAAACTGAGCCGCAAAATTCCCGCGAAGTTGAATACCTGGAGCTGTGTCTGGAGCAGGTGCCGGCCCCGATGCGCCAAGTGCTTACTTTGAAATATCACGACGAATGCTCGACCGACGAGATCGCCCGCCGCCTGGAGCGCAGCCTGGCCTGGGTCCGGACGGTGCTCTTCCGGGTGCGTCAACAAATCAAAGAGTGCATCGAGGAAAAGCTGAGAAAAGAGCGGCCATGTTAACTCAGGAACAACTGATTGCCTGTTTGGAGAACAGCCTTGATCCGGTGGAGCGTGTCCGCCTCGAGGAATCACTCGCCGCCGATGCCGATGCCCAGCGACAACTGGCCGATCAACATCGCATCGATCAGGCGCTGCGCGTGGTTATAGGCAACGGGGCGGCGCATGAGCGCGTCAAGCAATCCATCCTCGCGGTCGTGCAGGGAAGGGCCGTGGAGAAACTGAAGGCGGAGGTCATCGAGGAAACGCTGGCCGCGCAGTCCGCAGCGGAAATCCCTCAACCCTCAATTCTCAACACTCAACCCTCAACTGCCTGGCGTGGTTGGGGCGCAATCTGGAGCATGAAGAACGTTCCCACCTACGGCCAGGTGTTGATCAGGCAATTTACGGATTCGCTGCTGCGACCGTGGAACCGTGTCGCTCTGGGCGGAACGGCTGCGGTCATTGTGTTGGGCCTCGGTTCTTTCCTCTACTTCCACGGACGGCCTGCCGAACGCTTCGAAGTCGGAAAGTTCACTCTCGCGATGGGCACGCCCAAAGTCCAACACAGCGGAAAACGCTCGACGCTCGACGCTCAACGCTCAACGCCCGTTTGCTTGGGCGACCGCATCGAAACCGGCGACGCGGACAAAGCGGAAATCCAATTCAACGACGGGACGACCTTGCGGCTGAGCTTTAACACCACGCTCGAAATTCCCAAGCCCACGCTTCAACGCTCTAACGCATCAACGCTTCAACGTCCGCCAGCGGTCGAGCTTCTGCACGGCCAAATCTGGTCGAAAGTGCAGAAGGCCACCAACCAGGCGGAATTCGCGGTACATACTCCGGTGGCCACGGCGGTGGTGCGCGGGACGGAGTTTGGACTAAAGCTGCAGCCGCTGCTCGCAACAATGAATCTGCAATCCGCCATTCGCAGTCCGCAGTCCACAGTTCCCCTGGAAGCGGTGTTGACTGTGAAGGAAGGCAATGTGCAGTTCTACAATTCCCTGGGAAAAGTGGAAGTAACTCCGATGACCGAGTCGATCGCGCGCATGGATGCCGCCCCGACGGAGCCGAAGCGACTTGCAACGCTGAAGACTTTCCGACTGACAGGTCGTCGTATCCTGGTCACGACGACATCGCGTCTCGATCTGCCAAACGCGGCTGACCGCCTGGTGTTTCCCCGCGGGTGGGCTGGGTTAGGCGTCGCAGACGTTCCCGCGAAAAACGACGGAACGTCGTCAGTACCCAAACAAGTCCGTCTTGTGCGCGTGAAGCGTGATTCGGCGGCAGAGAAGGCAGGGCTGCAAGTGGGGGATGTCGTCGTCGCAGTGGACGGCCAAGCAATCGACAAAGCGGACCAACTAATCACGGTGATCTCCGCTCGGCCGAATGAGAACCTCGCGTTGTTGGTGTCGCGTGCGGGACAAGCGAAAACTGTCGCGCTGACAACGACAAGCCCTCCTGACGCGCCACCCCTACCCCGCCTATCCCGTAGCGCAGAAACCCGCCTGCACAAGGCAACCTGGCTGCTCATCGAAGCCAAAACTGATGAGGCCGAACGGGCGCTGCGAGAATTGCTGGACACCGACCGTACCGGTGCCGCTCACAATAATCTGGGTGTTCTTTACGAATCGAAGGATGAGCTGGGCAAGGCAATCCAGTTCTATCAGGAGGCCGTGCGAGCAGAAGCCCGCATTGCCCTTTACCACTTCAATCTCGGAATGGCGCTAAAAAACATCGGCAACTTTGTGCGCGCAGCAGAGGAGTTGGAAACTGCGGCCCGTCTCGCCTCGCGTTGGGCGGGCGGCAGCAGGTTGCTGAAATCTTCGCGCTGCTTGACCGCCGGGACGATGCCCTGAAGGCGGCTGAAGCGGCGCTAAGCATCCATCCGCAGTCGCCTGATTCCTGGGTGGTGAAACATAGCGTCTTGGTGAAACAGCATCGCGCCGAAGAAGCCCGCTTGGCTCTACTTAAAGCCATCGAATTGGAACCGAGCTACGCGGCCGCGTATGGGGCCCTCGGCGATGTTTGCCATGAGCTTCGCCAATTAGACGAGGCGGTAAAAATGCTTCATACGGCAACAGAACTCGATCCCAGCGATGCCCGATTGTTTAATAATTTCGCAATCCTCTTAGGAGAGCAAGGACTACTCACAGAAGCAGAGCAGATGTGGCTCAAAGCAACTGAACTCGATCCAAACAATCCACTTGCTTTCGGCAACCTGGGCGGGTTCTGCCGAGTACGTGGCCGATTGGGCGAGGCCGAACGATTTCTACGGAAGGCGCTCGAAATTGCCCCGAACTATGGCCATGCGTACCTGGAACTGGCGCGGACGTACAACGATGGCCAGCGTTATGACGAGGCTATCGAACTGTCTCGCAAAGCGCTGGAGCTGGAGATCGGAGGAGCCGAAGTTTACCACAACTTTGCCTGGCTGCTGCATGGACTCCGCCGCTTCGATGACGCGGAAAAGATGTGGCTTAAGGCCATCGAGGCTGGTCCTGAGTACCCCCTGCCCTACCGTGCTTTGGGGATGCTGTATCAGGGGCAAAGGAGATTCGAGAAAGCCGAGGAGTTTTATCGCAAAGCGATTCTGGCCGATCCCAATAACGCTTCGTTCTATGCCAGCTTCGGGAATCTCTACCGCGAGCGCGGCCAGTTCGAGGAAGCAGAAAGGCTTTACCGCAAAGGCATCGAACTCGACCCGAAAAGCAAAGATGCCTACCGCGACTTCGCCTGGTTGTGCTTGGAGCGCGGCCAATTCGATGAGGCCGAGAAACTGTTTCTTAAAGCCCTGGAACTGGATCCGAAATCCGTCACTTCCCACCACGGTCTGGCGTCGATCCGCAAAGAGCAAGGCAAACCGGAGGAGGCCGAAAAGCTGTATCGCAAGGCAATCGAGCTCGACCCGAAAAACAGAGATACGTTCCGCGACTTTGCCTCATTGAATCTGAAGCGTGGAAAATTTGATGAGGCGGAGAAACTGTTGGGCAAAGCGCTGGAACTGGAACCTGATTCATTCACCGTCAATCACGTTTTGGCCTCGCTTCGCGAAGCTCAAGGTAAACCAGCGGAAGCCGGGAAAATTTATCGGCGATTATTGGAGATCAAACCTAGTGACCCGCGTGGCCCGAATTGGCTCGCCGGCTTTCTGGTGGAACACGATGGCAATTTAGACGAGGCCCTGTCATTAGCGCAGCGCGCGGTGCAAGCCGAGCCACAAAATCCTGAGTTTCTGGACACTCTCGGCTGGACGCACTTGAAGCGAGGCGAATTGGCGGAGGCTGAGACGGCCTTGAAGAAGGCAACCGAATCGTTCGGCCAAAATTCCAAGGCGGCCGAGGCCTGGGAGCATTTAGGCAAACTTAACGAAAAGAAAGGCGACCGGCAGGCGGCGCTGGATGCTTACCGCAAGGCGGTGAGTTTGCAGTCGGACCGCAAGGAGGCGAAAGCGACTCTCGATCGGCTCGACCAGTGATTGACCGCCAACTACAGGGCTACGGCCGACAGAGGATCACGCTGAATTGCTTTTGGTCGGCTACTCCGAAAATGTAGCTCAGGCATCCTGCCTGACGCGACAAGCTGGAGGCCTGTCTTACCTTGCGGTGGCCCTTCCATGCCTCCCGTCGAACAACATTCGTGATGATCCCCACGGGACCAACAAACCGAGCTTCGTGTAACGCGGAGGGCAGGAAGTGCTATTACACATCAGATTCAATGAACATTGGGCGTATGGCCAGACAGAGTGTAAAACACCGACTCCTTTGTGCACGCGGTTTCGCCGCGAGTCGCCAAGCGTCCTACAACCACAACCAATGAAAGGAAATATGAAAACCACAAACAAAATGACTAAAGCGATAACGGGAGCGGGCTTAGTCCTTCTCCTTGCTTTCGCATTCACAAGCACCGCAACCGCGCAGAACCGGATTGTTTTCGGGAAGTTTGGCACTGGAAAATCTGTCGGACTTTACTCGATAAACGCTGACGGCAGCGGCTTAGTGCAGTTGACCCAGAACACCCAGAAGAGCTATGATAAAGATCCGGTGTGGTCGCCTGGCCAAAGCTACGTTGCCTTCGAAAGGACGACGGTGTCAGGTCAAGGTAAGAATGTGACTTACACGTACACCCTCTGCGTCATGGAAGCCAAAGGCGAGCTTAATGGCGGACGCATATTTGCCGTCGCTTCCGGCTTTGAACCGGACTGGTCACCCGATGGCGCCATGATTTTGTTTCGCACGCTGGACTACGACATCGCCGTCGTCGCGGTGAACGTGACGACAGGGGATGTTGGCGCGCCAGTCAAATTGGTGACGACGGCTCTGCACGAGTATCGCCCTACATGGTCGCCTGATGGCACGCGCATCGCCTTCGCGCGCGAGTTCGGTTCCTGCTATGCGATCTATGTGCACGACTTGGCGACGGGGAGCGAAATCCAGTTCCCCGTTGTTGGCGATGGATGCGACAACGACCCAGAGTGGTCGCCAGACGGGACCCGCATCGCGTTCGACGACGGCTCCAACATTTACGTTGCCAACGCGGACGGCTCCAATCTGACCCAAGTCTTTAACGGCGGCTCGTGCTCGACGAGGTTCCCGACCTGGTCGCCGGATGGAACAGCGATCGCATTCTCTTCCTGTGGCATCAAGAGGATGAATCTGGCGACCGGCGTGGTGACAACGATAACTTCCGGGACCAACCCCGACTGGTCGCCTTGATTTCCTTTAAGGCGGCGCTACGCGCTCGGCGCGAAGAACGATCGAGAGAGCAGGAGATACGCAGCACTCGTCGCATGAAACACGCGCTCATGATTCTGTTGGCCGTCACACTACTCGCGCTCGTGGTGGGCGCCCCTCGGACCCGCGCCCAGTCAATTTACACACCTTACGCCTTTACCAACTTCGCCGGACTGCCTGGCGCGCGGGGCAGTGCGGACGGCATCGGCAGGGCGGCGCTG
>CAZZAQ010000004.1:0-4384 GCA_964652165.1 uncultured Bifidobacterium sp. | reverse complement strand
CACGATTCGGAAGGTAACGCCTGCCGGAGAGGTGACGACTCTGGCGGGCAGCGCCGGGCAGAGTGGCAGCGCCGATGGCACCCGGAGCGCGGCGCGGTTCAGCGCCCCCACCGGCGTGGCGGTTGACAGTGCGGGCAACGTCTATGTAGCGGATTTATTTAACTACACGATTCGGAAGAACACGCCCGACGGAGTGGTGACGACGCTGGCGGGCAGCGCCGGGCAGAGTGGCACCAAAGACGGCACGGGCAGCGTGGCGCGGTTTTTCGCACCAGTCAGCGTGGCGGTTGACAGTGCGACCAACGTCTATGTGGCGGATTCAGGTAACTCCACGATTCGGAAGATCACGCCCGCCGGAGTGGTGACGACGCTGGCGGGGAATACCTCGATAACAAACCAATTGGGCCAACCTGTGGGCGGCTACGCGGACGGCACCGGGAGCGCGGCGCGGTTCCATGGCCCCCAGGGCGTGGCGGTGGACAGCACGGGCAACGTCTATGTGGCGGACACCTTCAACGACACGATTCGGAAGATCACCCCCGCAGGAGTGGTGACGACGCTGGCGGGGTTGGCTCAATTTGACGTCAATGGCGCGCCCATTGGTGGTAGCAGCGACGGGACAGGCAGCTCGGCGCGGTTCTACTTGCCCAACGGCGTGGCGGTGGACAGCGCAGGTTACATCTATGTGGCGGATTACGACAACGACACGATTCGGAAGATCACCCCCGCAGGGACAAACTGGGTGGTGAGGACGCTGGCGGGCAGCGCCGAGCAGGAAGGCAGCGCGGACGGCATCGGCAGCGCGGCGCGGTTTTTCGCACCGAGCAGCGTGGCGGTGGACAGCACGGGCAACGTCTATGTGGCGGATTTTCACAACCACCGGATCGCCAAAGGCACGCCACTTCGCGCCCAATTCAACACGACTCCCGGCAGCCTGACGGTTTCCAACGGCTCTTTCCTTGCGCGCCTGATCGGTCCGTCCGGCGGCGACGTGGTCGTGGAGGCATCGTCCAATCTTCAGACCTGGACACCCATTCAGACCAACGCCTTGGCGCCAGACGGTCTGGACCTGTCGGTGCCGCTGGACACGAACCAAAACCAGTTCTTCCGCGCGCGCCTCGCACCGTAACATTATGACCATGCTGCCGTTTGGGCCGGTCTTGACCACGACCTGGGCGAACTCCTCCTCGGTCACGAGGCGGCCTTTGGCGTTGATGCTGAGTTCAAAGGCCTGGTCCTTGGCCGGCTGCGCCCCGATCGAACCGGCAGCGACCTGGACGTTTTGCTCGCGAATCGCGTTGAGTAGTTGTCTGTTTAGTCAAATTTGAGGACAAAAAAACTCGCGGCTCATGCCGGCGCTGAAACAGGTTCTTTGACACCCAAAAGTTCGAACGCACCGCGCACTGAATGGCGCAGGATTTCCAGGTTATTCTCGATCCGGGCCTGGGTGAGCAGCCCTTGGAAATAAGCGAAGAGCATCTCGGCCTTGTTGGCGGCGTCCGGCGCGTGGATCAGACCGGCGGCGTGCGCGTCGCGGATGACCGATTCGAGATATTTGCGCTTCTGATCCAGAATTTGCCGGACCAGCTTTTGGAGCTTATCCTCCTGCGTGCTGACTTCCGATCCCAGGCAGAATAGCGGGCAACCCAACACACAGCCGCATTTGGAGCGCATTTCGGACTGAAGTTTATAGCCGTATTCGCAATACTTTCTCAGGCGCTCCAAGGGAGGAATCGTGGCTAAGAACAAGGAATCCAAATCCGACCGCCGGTGCTGCCAATCCTCATTCAGAGCGGCGGCGGCAAGGTCGGCTTTGGATTCGAAGAAATAGTAAAAGCTCCCCTTTTTCACGCCCGCCCTCTCGCAAATCTGGTCAATGGTCGTGCTGCCGTAGGAACCCGTCCAGATCAACTCGCCGACGGCTTCCATCAATCTTACTTTGGCATCACTGACTCGGCCCATAAACTTGTTAGATTTCTGTGTCGCTTGCCAGGTATTTGGCTCGGACGATGGGAACATGGACTCTGTTTACTAATCAGTCAACTATTTTTTGAAACTTTTTTCGTCCGCTCGGTCATGCCCACAGAGTCAACATGTTCCGTTCGACCAGCAGTCGACTATTGGTTCGGCTGCGGCAGGGCAGGTTGAACAGTCGATCGCGAAACGGTGACGCGGCGAATGTAAATTTCAGCAGGCGTGACCTCCAGGCGAAAGTCGGCCCCGCCGTTCTGGGAGTTCATAAAGACACCATCCGTGGCGAAAAAGGTGGCGGTCTGCCACTGGTCGGATCGCTGGACAGGCGCGAATCCATTGCCGGTGCCCAAAGTAGTCGTCCTTGCCAGGACGGGCGCCGCCGCCTTGTAACGTATGTGCGTGTCACCCTCCAATCCGTCGTACTGAAGTCTGATGGCGCTCTGGGACGGAACTCGGAATTCAACTTCGATCCGTGCGGCCTTCAACTGCTCGCGTTTGAAGTCAGGATGAATGGCGAAGTAAACGTAGCCAAATGACTTGTTGGCCGGCTTGCGATTGTGATGGCGGCACGGCACACCGTCCACGGTCTCAATGGTCGTCCGGCCGTCCGGTTCATCGGCCAGATGTTTTATGCCGTCCTCGTCGTTCTCCTGCCCCAGCAGAATGCTGACGACGTTGGTGGTGGAGAAGTCCCTCGTTTCGCCCGGCAACGGCGCGACACGACTGGGCTTTTTCGTGTTCGGCGAATCGACGTCGGGTTGAATCAAGGATCGGTCGCTGGTGTCGGAGGGGGCTTGAGTCTCCTGCTGGCGCATCAGTAGGAATAAGAGCAACGCGGTGAAGCCGAGCACCACCGCAGCCACACCGGCCACAAAGACCCAAACGGCAAGGAGCCTGCGTGGAGGCTTGTCGTCAGTCTGTGCTGGTGATGATCCGTTCATGGCTCGAAAAGGGGAACAGGCGTTCGATGGCGTCTAACGGTCGTTGGGCGGCGTGGTCATGGCCGAGAAATCACTGCCAAACACCAACGGCAGAGGTCATAAAGGAAGATGAGCGGACAAATGCACAGCACGAGCGCGGCGAGCCGCTGCCTCCAACTCCCGGTTCGCAGCACGGCGGCCATCGCAACCAGCACCGCACCAGCTAGGACGACGTTGAGAACGTACCAAGACTCACCTGGCGCGAAATGGCGAACAGTTTGCATCTTGGTCTGCATGGACGTGATCCGGGCGACAAGCCAACACTGCAAGAGCAGGCTGATCACGAACGCTGCGAGAATGTATTTGTCACGTTTACTCATGAGCGCGAACGCCGCCCTAACAGGAGGATTCGAACCCGAATCTGAGGCCAAATTCTCTTGCATCGTGATAAGCCTGAGCGTGCCAAAGTCCCTTGTCAAAACGTTACTGGATACTGCGCCGTAGGCGGAGTTGGGGTTGACCCCCGCGCGTCTGCCGAAGTTGCTGGCGAGGGGGGAGATCCAGCACCCCTTATCCCCCTTCCCATCCTGCCGAAGATCCCGTATACAAACTCCGCCCGAGCGGTGTCTATCGGGTGAATGTGACGATGTCGCACTGGTGCCAGAGCCTCTACGAGTCGCACGCGGCGCAGATTATTCTGTATGGCCGCGCGCTAGGGCTTGGGCACAGCGAGGCCGAGGACGTGCTGCAAGAGACGTTCCTGGCGCTGCTGGAGCGGGAGGTGGCGCCGGAGCAGCCGTTGCACTACTGCCTGCGCAGCTTTCGCAATCGCGCGCTGAACCACAAGCGCAGCCTCTGGCGCCGGCTCGCGCGCGAGCTGGAGTCGATGCGGTGGTTCGAGCGGGCCGACGGCGAAACGGCGCAGGAACGGGCCGCGATGCGCTGCCTGGCGAAACTGCCGGCCGAGCAGCGCGAAGTCATCGTCCTGAAACTTTGGCATGAGCACACGTTTGAAGAAATTGGCGAGTTGCTCGGCCTGTCGCCCAACACGGCGGCGGGCCGTTACCGTTACGGTCTGCAAAAACTGCGGGCCTGTTTGACTGGAGATGAATATGAAGAACTGGAACGAACTGGAGAACCAACTGCGTTCGTGGACGCCGCGAGCCCCGTCGGAGAAAGTTAAAGCGCGCCTGTTTGGCGGGGCCGCCGGCCACGCTGTCACTACGGCCGAGGCCGGTCATCCTGCCTGGCATTGGCTGGCGCCGGCGATGGCGGTGTTTTTGTTTGGCATGTTCGTCGTGGGCCGGCAGCCAGGCGGGCTGGGGCCGGCGGGGATCAAGCTGGCGATGGAGCTCGTGGGGCTCCCGTGCGGCCCCGTGCCGCCGCCGCTGGTCATCGCCAACGAGATTCGCGGCCTCTGGCCCTGGGCGATCCCGGTCTTGGTCACCCAGATCAGCCAGCAGCTTCGGTTACAGATGCAATTCGAGCAC
>CAZZAQ010000003.1:17630-21048 GCA_964652165.1 uncultured Bifidobacterium sp. | reverse complement strand
GGTCCGAACCCGGAGGCGTTGCGCGGCGTGATGGTCGTGATTTTCTCCATCGCCATCGCCGCCGCCGCCGCCGCCGTCGGCCTGGCGCTCATCATCGCCATTTACCGGCACTACAAGACGGCGAACCTGGATCAAGTGGACTCGATGAAGGGTTAGGATGCTTTCTCAGCCCCCGAGCGTCGCCGGGTCGGTCACGTCGCCTTTATTGAAGTCCACGTAGGCCTCGGTCAGATCGGCGGCGTACATCACGGCGGCGGCTTTGCCGAGGTTCAATCGGATGTGCAGCTCGAACTCGCCCGGTGCAGCAGCGGCGCAGAGTTGCTTGAAACTCGCGGCGGTCGGCTGGCCGCGGCGGAGGCTCCAGAGAATCTTCCGGCTGCCGGGCGCGCTGTAGCCGATGTCCACCCGCTCCTCGACGATGGTCGCCGCGCTGTAACCGAGCGCGCATATGATGCGGCCCCAGTTGGGGTCGCCGCCGTGCCAGCTTGTTTTCACCAGCGCGCTGTTCGCGACGGCGCGCGCTGCGGACTCCGCGTCCGCAACCGAACGGGCGCCGCCCACGCGCACGGTGACGACGCGATGCACGCCTTCGCCGTCGCGGACGATTTGCCTGGCCAGCTCGAGGCAGACGTGGCTCAACGCCGCCTGGAACGGGGCGAAGTCCTTCGATCCAGCCGAGGTGACGGGCTTGTTGGCGGCCAGGCCGTTGGCCAGCACGAGCACCGTGTCGTTGGTGCTCATGTCGCCGTCCACGGTGATTCGATTGAAGCTAAGGGCGACAGCTTCCTGGAGTGCGGCTTGAAGCGGCTTCGCGGAGATGGCGGCATCGCTCGTGAGGAAGCAGAGCATCGTCGCGTGGAGACCGCGCGGCGCGGCGGATGGGCGTGTGCCCGTGGCGCTCAGGCCGGGTTGGATCATTCCCGCCCCCTTGCAAATGCCGCCGATGCGGACGGTCTTACCAGCGAGCTTGAACTCGACGGCGATTTCCTTCGGGCGGGTGTCGCTGGTCAGGATGGCATCGGCGGCGCGTGCCGCGGCTTCGGCGGCGCTGCCGAGGAGCGGCACGGCGTCGAGAATTCCGGCGCGGACGTTCGCCATCGGCAGTTTCACACCGATGCGGCCCGTGCTGGCGACGAGGACGTGGGCTTCCGGCGCGTGGAGCGCGCGGGCGGTGAGACGGGCCATTTCGAGAGCGTCCTTCATTCCCTGCCGGCCCGTGCAAGCGTTGGCGTTCCCCGAGTTGACCACGATTGCCTGGGCGACGCCGGACTTGATGCGTTCTGCGCAGACTTTCACCGGCGCGGCGCAGACCTGGTTCGTCGTGAACATTCCGGCAACGGTCGCGGGCGCCTCAGAAACGATGAGCGCCAGGTCGCGCTTGTTGCCCTTGGCGGAACCTTTGCCGGTGCCCAGCCGTTTGATGTCGCAGAAGACGCCGCTGGCCAGGAACCCTTGCGGAGCGACGATGGCGCCGGGAACGGACTTCAGTTTGAATTTCACGCGCCGTCTTAAAACGGATTTGGGCGGCTTCGCGCAAGCCGGAATGTCAGGAAACTCAGCAAATCATGCGAGTAAAGCCGCGACGGACGTTCGCGCGGACAAGGCAGTCCGCGCTCCTCTACGGTTGCGGCGTCCCGGCCAGCGCGGCTTGGGCGGCTTGCTGCGCCTTGGCCATTTGTTCGGGGGTCAGCTTCTTCTCGAGAGCCGGCTTGAAGTTTGCCGCGTTCGTGTTGCCGTGCGCAGCGGCGAGCGTGATCCACTTGCAGGCTTCCACAAGGTCCCCGGCGACGCCATCGCCCTCGGCGTAACACATGCCGAGCGCGTATTCGGCCTGGGGCTCCTTTTGCGCGGCGGCTTTGCGATACCAATTCACCGCCTCGGCAACGTTTTTCGGGACGCCCTGACCGGCGTCGTGGAGATTGGCGAGGTTCAACTGCGCCAGCGGATGCCCTTTATCGGCGGCGAGGCGATACCATTTGGCGGCCTGGGCGAAGTCCTGTTGGACGCCGCGGCCGGTGTCATGCAGCACGCCCAGGTTGTATTGCGCGTGCGCATCGCCCTTCTCCGCCGCCTTGCCAAACCATTTCAGCGCTTCGTCGTAATTGGGCGGGTTGCCCAGCGAATGGGCCAGCCCGAGCCGGTACATCGCCCATGGCTCGCCCTGCTCGGCGGCCTTGCGGTACCATTCGAGCGATGCGGCCGGTTCCTTCGGCACGCCCTGGCCGTTTTCGTACAGGATTCCCAGATTCAATTGCGCCGTCGCGTCGCCCTGTTCCGCCGCCTTGCGAAACCATCTTGCCGCCTCCGCCAGATCGCGCGGCACTCCCCGGCCCTGCGCGGCCAGCATCCCGAGCCGCACCTGCGCGTCGCTCATTCCCTGCTCGGCGGCCTTGCGATACCACGCCATCGCGGTGGGCAGGTCGGCCTTCACGCCGAGACCCGACTCGTTCAGCACGCCGAGGTTGAATTGCGCCTGCGCGTCGCCTTTGTCCGCCGCGGTCGCGAACCACTTCAGCGCCTGGGCGAAATCCTTCGGCACGCCGTTGCCCGCCGTGTAGGCGAAGCCCAGGCTGGCCTGCGCGCGCGGGTCCCCGGCGTCCGCTGCCTTGCGAAACCACCTGGTGGCTTCGGCCGTGTCCTTCCCGACTCCGCGGCCGTCGGCCAGACAATAGCCGAGGCGCAGTTGCGCCTCGGTGTGCCCGCGCTCGGCCGCCGCCCGGTAGAGTTTCGCCGCCTCCGCCAAATTCGACTTCACGCCTTGCCCGCGTTCGTACAACAAGCCCAGGCCCGCCAGGCCCGCCGGCTCTTCCTGGTCCGCCGCCTTGCTAAACCACTGCGCGGCCTCCGTGAAGTTCGTAGGCCCTCCCCGCCCGCCGGCAAGCATCGAGCCGAGGAGCGTCTGCGCCGCGGCCACGCCCTGGCTGGCGGATTTGCGGAGCCACTTCAGCGCTTCGGTGTCGTTGCGCGCGATGCCGCGGCCCTCCGCGTACGCCACGCCGAGCTGATGCTGTGCCTTGATGTGGCCCTGCTCGGCCGCCGCGCGGTACCACTGGACCGCCGCCGCCGGATTGGCCGGCACGCCTTGCCCTTCGGCAAAGCACGTTCCCAGCTTCATCTGGGCTTCCGGGTGGCCGTTGGTCGCGGCGCGCGTGAACCAGCTCACCGCTTCAAGCGGGTTGGCCTTCACGCCCTGGCCCTTCGCCAGCGCGGCGCCGACGTTGAACTGGTCTTCCTTGTCGCCGCGCGTGGCGTTGCGCTTGCGCGCCTCGAACAATTGCTCGGCCGTCATCTTCGAAATCAACTCCTCGCGCTGGCTTTCGGCCACGGTGTTTTCCTGCCGCACGGCGGCGTTCAGCCAGACGTACGCCTCGGGCAAATCGGCCGCCACGCCTTGTCCGGTGGCCAGCATTAACGCCAG
>CAZZAQ010000003.1:0-17620 GCA_964652165.1 uncultured Bifidobacterium sp. | reverse complement strand
GCTCATCTGCGATGACACGTCACCCTGTTCGGCCGCCAGCCGGAACAGCTTCGCCGCCTCGGCCGGATCGGGTTTCACGCCCGCGCCGTTCATGTGAAGCACGCCAAGGTTGTATTGCGCGGCCTTGTCTCCCGCGTCGGCGGCCTTGCGGAACCACTTGGCGGCCTCGGCGAAATCCTGCGTCGCGCCGATGCCCTGCGAGAGGAACACCGCCAGATTGAACTGCGCCGCGACGTTGGCCTGATCCGCCGCCTTGCGCAGCCAGGCTACGGCGTTGGTGGGATCTTGCGCGGTTTCCTTGCCGGCTGCGAACAACATCCCAAGTCGGAACTGAGCGGCCGCGTTGCCGCTTTCGGCCTCCTTGCGCGTGGACTCGAACAGCGGCGTCCCCCGCGGCGCGGGCGGTTTCGGTGGAGGCGCGTTGGTGACAGCAGGCGCGGCGGGAGGCGGATTCGTCGCGGGCGCGGGAGGGACCTTCGAGGGCGCCAAGTTGGTGGCCGATGGCGACGGAGCGGGCGCGGCGCCCGGAGCGGGTTGATTCTGTGAACGCGCCTGAGCGACGAGCCACAGCGCCACCGCCGTCAGCGCCAGCGCGATGCCGTGCCTGGATATTTCACACGTTGCTCGCCGCGGTAATCCCCTCTCATTAACACCCCGCTTCAGCGGGGTGTAGGGCAGGGACGAGAGGAGAAACCGTTTCAACGGTTTCTCACACCCTGACGAAACCGTTGAAACGGTTTCGACGGACTCCGACTCGCAGACACCCCGCTGAAGCGGGGTGCTAATGAGATCGGTCGTGCGGCCAGCAAAAGGACTTTGAAATAACCGGGCCAGCCGCGCCGTCCTGATTCGTCTGTTGTCTATTCCAGCCATTCTCTCGTTAGAATTTGCCGCGAGCGGCACGGAGTTCAAGTTTTGTTCCGCGTTACTCCACCCCTTCTTTCTTCGGCTCGGGCAGGAGAAAGCTGAGGAGCAACCCGAGTACGAACATGCTCGTGCCTACAATGGCCGCGGCGGTCGCGACCTGCATCGGGCCTTTGCCGCCGAACATCGGTGCGACCCAGTTCGTCGTCACGAACGCCATCGACGTGCCGATCATCCGTCCACCCACATTCGTCGCGAAGCTGCCGCCGGTGCCGCGCAAATGGATCGGGAAGACCTTTGGCAGATACTCGCCGAAGTAACTGAATTGTGCCACGGTCAGAAAGCCCACGACTGCCACACCCCAGTGAAACAACGCCGGCTGTTCGCGGAACAGCCACCCGTACGTCAGCGGCAGCACGACAAGTCCCGGCGTCTGGAACAGCCGGAGCAATGTCCCCTTGCTGATCGCCAACGCCAGCAGGATCGCCAGGGCGATGCGCCCGAGCAATCCGCCCCACTCCTGCCAAAGTTGCACGTCCTTGCCCCGCGTTTTCACGATGGTGTCGGGTCCCTCCTGCTTTGCGCGATTGGCGCCGAGCTGGCCGAGAATCTTTTCGCGTTCCATCAAGGCCTGCCTGGCCGCGGGCTTCTCGGCGGTGAGGACCGCCAACTCGGCGTCAAGCTGGGTAAATTGGTTCGTCAGCGCGACGAGCTTTGTTTGCGCCGCGGGCCTCACGGCGTCGGCTGCGTTCGTGTCGGCGGCGGCCCTGGCTGTGGCGCGCATGGCGAGGCGGACTTTCGCCCTTTTGCCGGAAAGTTGAGGCAGCCCGGGAACGTCGGTGCAGGCTCGGGTGAAGATCGGGCCGTTGGTTTCGCTAAGGGCCTTGTTGAGCGGCACCGCGTCGTCCTGCAACGGCTTGAGAATCCTTTGCTGCTCGGCCAGGTCGGCGATGCCCGGCACGATGCGAGTGGGGGTCAGTTGCAGCGCGCCGAACGCGATGCCGTAGGCGCAAGCCGAGAGTGCCGCCGTGACGAGCGTGACACGCCGCAACTCCGGTGAAAAGAGCTCCCCGAAGCTGGGCCGCCGCAAGGTGCCGGCGTTGCGCTTCTCAAGCCAGAGCCTCGACTCCGGCACGAATGGCAGCATCAACGCGATGGGAATCGCTGGCAGCAGCCCGGTGAGGAGCGTGTACCGCCAGTCCGCGTGCCCGTTGAACGGCTCGGGCAGGGGCAGCGCGGGCAGCTCCGAGGCGTGCTTGAGCATCCACCCGTTGACGAGCGTCACGAACAGGCCGCCCACCGACGCGAAGGCCTGCGTCCAGCCGAGCACCTTTTCCTTTCGCCCTTTGTCCGGAAACAGTTCCGCCAGCCAGGTGATGGCCGCGACGAACTCGACGCACACGCCCACGAACGTCGCGCAGCGAAAAAAGACAAACCACCCCAGGCTGGTGCTGAAAGCCGCGGCGACCGGCGACAATGAGTAAACCGCGATGCTCAGGCCGAGCACCGTTTTGCGCCCCAGCCGGTCGACGAGCCAGCCGCCGAGCAGCCCAAATACGCCGCCGCTGAGGGCCGCCAGCCAGAGCAGCCGCCCGACCCAATCGGTGACGGTTGGGTTGTTGGCAGGCAACTGAAGGATCTCCGCGATGGCCGGCGCGGCGATCAGCGGCAGCAGCAGCAGTTCGTAGGTGTCGAACAGAAACCCGATGGCGGCGACGATGAGAATGAGCCACTCGGTGCGAGTGAACGGAGCGCGCGGGGCGCCGTCGGGATTCATGGCCCGGATGTATGGCACCGGGCCGGAGGAAAGGACAAGCTCATTGTCCGATCGGACAGCGGGCTGGGCACAACTTGGCATCCGCACCAATGCCCGTGGGAAGGAGCGCGGCTGTGGCGACGCCCAACTGCGGCCTAGGGCGTTGTTCCTACAGCGTCCAAGCCATCCTGTGCGTGTAGCACAGACAGCCCTGTCTGCTGTTTCGCCGACTGCCAGTCGGCGGACGCCCCGCCCAATAACCCGCGTCCCCTTCGTTACGAACGCTCGCGGGTTGGCAACCCGCGATACAGCAGGCTGGGCAGCCTGCGCTACGCTGGCCAAGCCCGATGCAACAAGTGCGGAGTCTGCCAACCGCTGCGGCCAGGTTATCAGACCCAGCGGCACTCCGGCGCGGGTGTAACGATGCGCTACCTGCCTGAAAGGCGCGCCTGAAATCGAGGCTTGTTTCCGGGCGTGCCGGCTGGTATAAGTCCCCCTCAAACCCAACAGCCAACATCTGTCACGAGGCATCGTATGCCTTTGCCTAAATCTCAGTTAGGGAATCCCATGAAAGAACCTGCTTGTTCCTTCCGCTTGTTCCCCATCGGTCGCGCCTTGCTCGGGGTGGCGGCGTTGTGCTGTGCCCACGTGTCCAGTCCGGCGGCGCCGGTAACGCTGCTGCGAGACAGCTTCAATGGCACCGGCACCCCGAATTCCGGGAACCTGAACTACAACCTTTCCGGCCGGCAGTCCGGCGCCCTCGGGTTGGTCCCCTACACCGGGGTCGGCAATGTCCAGGTCGGCAACGGCGGCGAACCTCACGACGGGGGCAATGTGCTGTTGTGCGCGTTCGCAGCCAACGCGGCGGCGCTGAATTACAATTTCAACAATGCCCGATCCGCCGGCGGCCTCACCCTCAGCTTCGACCTGGATCCGAACGCCCACAACAACGGCGATCTGTCGAACTGGGGCGCCGTGACCCTCGGTTCCAGCGAGGCGAACCGCAGCACATTCGTCGTCAGCGGCACACCCCACTTCGGCATCCTTTTCCGGGCCAACGGGCTGATCCAGGCCTTCGACGGTGGCACTGTAGTCACCTCGGTGGAGCCCAACTGGGCCCCGGCCGGCAACTACAGTCTCCAGTTCCACCACTTCGATCTCGTCATTAGCGGTCCAGGCGACGGCAACCCGTTCGATGGCGCCGGCGATACGCAGATCGACGCGTACGTCGATGGCGGCGCCGTCCCCGTTTATAGCTTCACCAAGGTCGGTGGCTACGCGGACAACTACATCAACTTCCAAAGCTCCGACGTCGCCGACTTCGACAACCTGGTCGTCACGGCCAACAATCCTCCCACCCCACCGTCGGACCCCTGGCAGCAAGTGGCCTGGGCGGGCGACTTGGACTCCGGCATTGATGCCTCCCACACGTACACGCACGCCTACAATTTTGGCGCAGCCAGCAGCCCGAACATCAACGGCGTCACCTTCACCGGTGTGGACGGCGGCAATCCGTCGGTCGGCGGCAGCTTCTCCGTGACGGGCATCCCCAACAATTTCGGCGATGATGGAGGCGCGAATGTCACCGGCAATTCGATCACGCTCGCCCGTTCGTTCATCTACGGCGGGAGCCCGGGCACCCTCACCCTCAATGGGTTGGTGCCCGGCCGGCAGTACATTCTGACGCTCTACTCCAAGGCATGGGATGCCTCCGGCAACCGCATCGTCAAATTCAGCGTCGGCGCCGACCAGCGCGTGATCGACCAGGATTCCTATGGACGCAACGACAGCCAACGAAACGGCATCCGCATTATTTACGCCTACACCGCCGACGGCAGCGGCACGCTGACCGTGACGCTGACACCGGTCATCGGCGCGAACACTTTCCACCTCTATGGTATCAGCAACCGCGAAGGCACGCCTTTGTCCAGCGCCTGGCAGTATGCCGAGTGGACCTCTGATGCTTCCTCCGGCGTCAGCACCGCCTACTTTTACACGCACGCCTACAATCTCGGCAGCGGCAACAACGTCATCATCAACAGTCTTACCTTCGCCGGCCAAAGCGCTCAAAACCCCTCCGTACCTGGCGTCTTCTCGCTTGCCAACTTCTTCGGTTTCTTCCCCGGCGGCTACACGCCCGAGATCTCCGGCGCGGGATTCGACCTTGCCCGGCAATTCATTTACGATGGCAGGCCGGGGACGCTCACTCTTAACGGCCTGGTGCCGGGCCGGCGTTACGTGCTTAGCCTTTACTCGGCCTCCTTCGGACCTCCAGGACGCCTGATCAACTTCCTGGCCAATGGCGATTTGCAGACCATCGATCAGGACGCCCACACGGGCGCGCGAGGCATTGTCATCTCCTTCCCCTATACAGCCGACGCGGGAGGCTCGGTCACAGTGCGAATGGTTACGGTCAATCCAGGCTGGTCGTTTCACCTGTGCGGCTTCGCCAACCGCGAAGAGAGCCTGGCCACGACGCCGTTGATCCTGACCCAACCCTCCGACGCCACCGTGGCTCTGGGCGAAACGGCTACGTTCTCGTTCGTCGTCGCCGCGGCCGCGCCCGTCGCCTACCAATGGTATCTTGGCGTGGATGCTATCCCAGGTGCGACGGGCCCGACGTTGCAGGTGCTTGCCGACTTTCCCGATGTGGCCGGCGGCTACCGGGTCATCGCGTCGAACAGCTTCGGCTCGATCACCAGCCGCGTGGCAATGCTCACCGTGCGCCTGCCCGTGCCCGGCCTGTTCGATACGGGCGTGGACAACAACCGCAGTGCGCTCCCCGATGCTTCCATCGACCCGCACTATTCCCTCATCGTTAATCCCGACAGTGCCTCGCCCGACGCCATCGTGGAGGACTCGACGGCCTTTCCCATTGTGACCGGCCCGTGGGTGGCGAACACCGCGACCTCCAAGTGGATCGGCCCGCGCTTCAACACCGTCGGCGCCGCCGGCCTCGCCGTGGGCAACGGCACCTACGTCTATCGCACCACATTCGATCTCACCGGGCTGGATCTGGCCACGATCATCATCACGGGCAGTTGGGCGACCGACAATGGAGGCCTGAACATCCGCGTCAATGGCGTCGATGCCGGCATTACCTCACCCGACTTCCTCGCCTTTTATCCTTTCACGATCAACGCTGCCAACGCCACTTTCGTCAACGGCGTCAACACGCTCGACTTCGTCGTCCAGAACGCCGATGCCGCCGCGGGCTACACCGGCCTGCGCGTCGCCAACCTCCGCGGCACCGCCAGTCTTCCGAGCACGCCGCCCACCATCACCGTCCAACCCCAGGGCTTCACCGCAGGCACCGGGGAGAACATCGGTTTCACCGTTTCCGCCACGGGGAGTTCGCCGCTCAGCTATCAATGGACGCACGAAGGCACCAACCTTCCCGGCGCCAACAACCCCCTGCTCCTCATCAACAACGTCGATCACTCCCACGCCGGCACGTACACTGTCACCGTCTCAAATCCCTTCGGCAGCGACACCAGTTCAAATGCCGTGCTCGTCGTCCGGGATACGGTCCCTGGCTTCTTCAATACCGGCCTCGATGACACCCGCTTCGCGCTGGTCGATGGCGCGACCGACCCGCATTACAGCCTGCTGGTGAACCCCGACGCCCCCTCGCACGACGCCATTGTGCACGACTCGACGGTCTTCCCCATCGTCGCCGGTCCGTGGGTCCCGAACGACACCGGCTCGAAGTGGATTGGACCGCGCCTGGATACGGCCGCCGCCGCGGGCGGGGACAGTCCCGGGGGCGACTACACCTATCGCTTCACCGTCGATTTGACCGGCTTCGACTCTTCGTCCATCGAGGTCAGCGGCGAGTGGTCCACGGACAACTTTGGCCTCGACATCCTGGTCAACGGCCTTTCCACCGGCCAGGGGAACGCCGGCCAGTTCGTGACCTACACGGCTTTCCGGTTGACGAGCGGATTCACAGCCGGCCCGAACACCATTGACTTCAAGCTGAACAACGCCGCGCCGGGCTGGACCGGCTTGCGCGTGCGCAACCTTCGCGGTCTCGGCACGCTGCTGCCGCCGGGCACGGTGCCGTTCATCGTCTCGCAACCGCAGGACGTTCTGGCCTACTTCAACCAGACGGCGATATTCCGCGTCATCGCCAATGGCAGCACGCCGTTGAGCTATCAATGGTATTTCGAAGGGTTCCCGATTCCCGGCGGGAACAGCCCCAGCCTGAGCGTGTTCGTGGATTTCCCGGACGTTGCGGGCCGTTACAAAGTCGAAGTCTCGAACGGCGCCGGCATGGTGACGAGCCGCGAGGCGATTCTGGCGATCAACACTCCGCCGACCGTGCCCACGAAGGGCGGCGCCACGTCGAAGGACACGCCGATGAGCATCAGTTCGGTCAAGCTGCTGCAGGGCGTCACCGACCCGGACGGCGACACGTTTGCGCTCGACTCGGTGGCATCCACCAGCGCCTCCGGGGGCGCCATCGCCCCGGCCGGCGCGGGGTTGTACACCTACACGCCGCCCGCGGGCTTTACGGGGCTGGACACGTTCGCGTTTAGTGTCCGCGACAGCCGAGGCGGCATTGGCGTCGGTGTGGTCGAAGTGCTCGTGGTCAGCGGCACTCTGGCGACGCAAAACCAGATTGTGATCATGCCGGGGCCGAACAGTGTTCTCGTCCGGTTCGCCGGCATTCCGGGCCGCAACTACCAAGTGCAGCGTTCGACCGACCTGAACAATTGGACGACGCTCGCGACATTGCCCGCGCCGCCGCACGGCATCATCGAGTACAGCGACCCGATGGTCTTGCCGGCGGCGTTTTACCGGACCGCCTCGGCGCCATGACGGCCCGCCTGCGTGCCCCGCCAGCCTGCGTGCCCCGCGCTGGCAGGCGCGGGCAGGCCCGGCGGGCGTTCATAGGATTCCGGAGCGTTACGCTGCTCCTCCCGGCGGCGTGGCTGGTGTGCGCAATGCCAGCCACCGCCGCCGGTCCTGGTTCGCCGCGCAAAATCGTCCTCATCGCCGGTCCGCTCGACAGCCACCCTCGCGAGACGCACGAGTACGAGAAGAACGTCATCCTGCTCAAACATTGCCTCGACACGTCGCCCGACCTCAAGGGCGTGACGGTCGAGGCCCATTTCAACGGTTGGCCGGCGAATCCCGCGACGCTGGACGACGCGGCGACCATTCTGTTGACCTCCGGCGGTTCCGACCGCAAGGAGACCGACCATCCGCTCTTCGTCGGCGACCGTTTCGATCAACTCGCCAGGCAGATGCGCCGCGGTTGCGGATTGGTGCTGTTCCACTGGTCCACTTTCAATCCGCGCCGCGTCCACGAGCAGATGACCGAATGGGTTGGCGGCTACTTCGACTACGAAAGCGGGAATACTCCGAACAAATGGTTCAGCGCAATCCAGACCCGCGAGTGGACGACCGCCGTCGCCACGCCGGATCATCCGGTCGCCCGCGGCGTGAACCCGTTCAAGGTCACCGAGGAGTTTTACTTCGACCTCCGCTTCCGAGAGAACGACCCGCGCCTGCGTCCCATCCTGCTCAAAGAGTCCGGCGGCAACGCACTTGCGAACACGGTGGGCTGGGCCGTCGAACGCGCCGATGGCGGGCGGGGCTTCGGCTTCACGGGCGGGCACTTCTACAAGAACTGGTGGCTGCCGGATTTTCGGCGGCTGGTGCTCAACGCCGTCGTCTGGACCGCGCGGCTCGAGGTGCCCGCGGGCGGCGTCCGCTCCGAACCGGGCGAACGCTTTCGCGCGCTGATTATCACCGGCCACAACCATCCCGCGCACGACTGGCGCTCGACCACCGCCGCGCTGCTGCACGTTTTGGAGCAGGACCCGCGCGCGCTTGTCGAGGTCACTGAGAACCCTGAAGACATGGCTTCGCCCCGGCTGAACGAATATTCGCTGCTGGTCTTGAACTATTGCAATTGGCAGCGCCCCGGACTGAGCGATGCCGCGAAAACCAACCTCGCGCGCTACCTGAGCAACGGTGGTGGCGTGGCCGTGATTCACTTTGCCAACGGCGCGTTCCACCCCTCCCTGCCCGGCGCGGAAACATCGGATTGGCCGGAGTATCGCCGTATCGTCCGCCGCGTGTGGGACCACCAGGGCGGCAGCGGCCACGACGCGTTCGGTCCGTTCCGCGTGGACATCACGGGGGCGTCGCACCCGATCACGAGCGGCCTGGCCGCGTTCGAGACCGTGGACGAACTCTACTTCAAGCAGGCAGGCGACGAGCCCATCGAGCCGCTCGCTGCCGCCCGTTCGCGAGCCACCGGGCGCGACGAACCGATGGCCGGGGCTTACAGCTACGGCGGCGGCCGAGTTTTCCAAACCGTTCTTGGCCACGCCGAACAATCCATCCGCAAGGCCGCCCCGCTCATCCGGCGCGGCGCGGTCTGGGCCGCCGGCCGCGAGCCGCTCAGCTTCGATCCGCCCCCCGAGTTGATGGAACGAGCCACCTTCCGCGCCAGCAGTCCCTGGACGCCGGAGAAGTCGAAGCGGTGAATTGACCCCTGCAGGAGTCCCCCGAGGGCTTACGGCAATTGGCTGCGTGACACCATGAGCAATCGTTTGCGGCGCACATTGACGCGCACGGACGCACGGGCGTTCCGCAAGGTCGCCGCGCCGCTATCTGGCAGGAGCCAAATGATTCCGGCGCCTGTAGAGCTTCACGCCCGGACGACGGGCCATCTCGCGGTAATGCTCGCCCGCCTTTCTCGGATCGTAATCGAACTGTTTGGCCATCCTGCGGCGGATGTCCCGCAGCCACTCCAGACCGTCGTCATGTTTCAACTTCATCATTGCTCTCCAGAAGTTCAAGTGGCGTCACCAGCGAAGGCGTCTCCAAGCCCAGCAGCGCGTTCACGCGCCGAATGTGCGGGAGCTTGCTCGCGTTGGCGAGATGCTTGCAGTTCCACGTCACCAACATATCACAGTGATGGTAAGAGGCGAGCGCCAGGTGATGAGCGTCGCCCAGCGCTTCGGCGGGCATCAGCTTGCGCGCCAGGTAAACGGCGACGATTTCATCAATCTCCGGGTCGGGTGGCAGGACTTCGAGGCCGCGCACGAGATCGAGCGCGCGCTCGCGCTTGGGAGAAGGAGCCAAGTCGAGTTCCGCCAGCACGGGAAAACCGGTGACCAGGACGGTATCGGGCTTGGGGAGGTTCCACCACAGACGGGTCCATCTGCGCCGTGCCTGCATCTCCACGTCGCGCCGAGTGTCGAAGTAGAAACTCGGGACGCTGGTTTCGATGTAGATGAGTGTGCTCACTGGGCAGCCCGCTATCAACTCTGCGCGAGATTCGCTTGGGTTGGTCTTCCGGCCGTGTTGTCAATTCGACGCGCTTTCAAAACGTCGGCCCGAGCTGCCATGGGGCGAACTCCTCGTCGCCGACACCGGCCAGCTCGCTTTTGGTCCGTTCCCCCGAAGCGACGGCGAGGATCTTCTCGAAGATCCGTTGGCCGACTTGCTCGACCGTCTCCGTGCCGTCGAGGATGGCGCCGGCGTTGATGTCCATGTCCTCCTCCATCCAATGGTAGAGCGTGGAGTTGGTCGCGACCTTGATCGAGGGCGCCGGCTTGCAACCGTAAACACTGCCGCGGCCGGTGGTGAAGACGGCCACGTTGCAACCGCCGGCGACCAGGCCGGTCATGCTCACGGGATCGTAACCGGGCGTGTCCATGAAGCAGAAGCCCCTGGCAGTAATCGGCTCGGCATATTGGTAAACGGCCTGGAGCGGCGCCTGTCCGCCCTTGGCGACGGCGCCGAGGCTCTTTTCGACGATGTTGGTGAGGCCACCGGCCTTGTTGCCAAACGAGGGGTTGTTGTCGATGGACGCCCGGTGCAGGCGGGCGTGCTCCTCCCACCAGTGGATGAGTTCCACGATCTTCTCGCCGACTTCCCGGGTCACGGCGCGGCGGGTGAGCAAGTGCTCGGCCCCGTAAATCTCGGGCGTCTCGGCCAGGACGCTGGCGCCGCCGTGACGGACCAGTTCGTCCGAAGCGACGCCCAGCGCGGGATTGGCGGTGATGCCGCTGTTGCCGTCGGAGCCGCCGCAATTCTCGGCCAGCACGAGCTTGGAGAGCGGCTGCGGAGTTCGTTTGAGCGCGTTTGCGGCAGGGAGCAGCTTCTGGACGGCGGCGACGCCGGCTTCGACGGTTTTGCGAATGCCGCCCGCAGCCTGAATGTTGAGGAAGGCGGGCGCGCTTTCGCCGGGACTGAGGGCATCGAGCTTGTGGGCCTGGCGAATGGCGTCGACCTGGTTGACCTCACAGCCCAGGCCGATCATGACGAAGCCGGAAACGTTCGGATGCCGCGCGATGCCGGCCAGGACACGCTGGAGGACCGCCTGCGGCTGGCCGGGATCCATTGCGCAGCCGCCCTTGTGGGTGAAGGCGATAACGCCGTCGACGTTCGGGAAATCGTGGCGGAACTCGGGCGTGCGAAAGCGGTCCCGGACGTAGTTGGAGACGCTGGCGGAGCAATTCACGCTGGAAAGGACGGCCAGGTAATTGCGCGTGCCGGCGCTCCCCCCCGGCCGGGCGTAACCGAGGAAGGTGCGACGCTGCTCCTGGGGATGCGGCGGCATGGGGCGGGCGTCGGCGCAGAACTGGTAGTCGCGGCTGAAATCATGGAGGACGAGGTTGTGCGTGTGGACATGGTCGCCGGGCCGGATGCGGCCTTGGGCGAAGCCAATCGTCTGGCCGTACTTTCTGACAGGGCCTCCATCGGGCACTTCGGCGAGGGCGATCTTGTGCCCGGCCGGAATGGAATGCGCCGCAATGAGGCGCAGGGAGGGTCCGACAAGTTCGTCGCCGGCCTGGAGCGACTTCTTGAGCACGGCGACGGAGTCCTCGGGACGGAGCAGCACCGCGGTTGCCTCAAAGATTAGTTGCGCCATGCGGGCGAGCGTAAGGGAGGACGAAGTGAGCGTCAAACCCGGCCCGCGCAACAACAAAAAGCCGGGCGCATCCGGATACTGCGATCGAGATGGGATGGAGCCCCGCGGGTAGGGCGCGTCGCTCCGCGCGCGCCGGGGTGCGCCAGGCGAAGCGATCAGCCAGGCACGACGACAGGGTTTACACGACCACGGCGCGCGCGGAGCGACGCGCCCTACCACTTCATTGGCCCATTCACAGCTGTCCTGAATTGTGGGGCATTGCAGTGCCCGGATGCACCCCCAACCAAGAAAAAGCCCTGCCTGCGGTTGGCAGGCAGGGCCTTGAGTGGCGCCAGCGCACGAGCTGGACACCCGGCGCGGCAGTGGATTACCGGTGCCTCAGCCGGAAGAACCGCTGGCTGGGAGGGGCCGGCAGCGGCTGGGTGTAGAAGCTGGCCGGATCGCTGGGGACGTCCGTCCAGTTGGCCGGCGAACTGATATTGCTGCTTTGCTGTAGGCGGTAGTTCGGGCCGTTGTTCCACCGGACGGTGTAGTTCCCACCGGCGGTCGTGATGTTGAGGGCCGGTCCGTAGCCCCAGAGCATCAGGTCGAAGCTGATGTCCGAAGAGTCGATGGCGCTCTGATGCATTTCGACGGCGATAATGTTCATGCCGGCAACCAGCACCGAGGAGGCGATGTTGGTGGAGATGTAAGTCGACTCGGCGGCGCCGCCGATGGCCGCGGCGGCAAGGTCGCCGAAGAGGATCGGAGTGACCGTGTTCGCGAAGTTGTCCCGGAACACTTCGGTGCCGTTGATGTGGACGACGACGCCGTCGTCTCGCAACGAGTCCAAGCGCAGCAGGCCAATCTCACCCGGATTCGCGACGGAGATCTTCTTGCGAAAATAAGTGGTTATGTACTTGTTGGCCGTGTCCGGACCGAAGCTGACCACCGTGCGCTCGGGAACGCCCGGCCCGTCCCCATAGCCGAGATCGGCGATGCCAGTGGACCAGCCCGAGTCGTCGAAGCCGAGCGCCGTCCAGCCGGTGCCCTGGTCCACGCCGGTGTCGAGGTACTTCCAATCCGAGCCGTTGGTCAGAAGGGCCGTGAGCGCGGGCGGGTTGGTGACCATGATCATAACGCTGGCCGTGTTGTTCGAGCCGGAGTTGTCCACGGCCACGGCGCTGAGGGTATGTGCGCCGGCAGTGAGGTCGTTCAGCGTGAAGACGTATGGCACGGTCGTGTCCGTTAATCGGAGGATTCCGTTGTCGTAGAACTCCACCTGGGCGACCGACCCATCCGGGTCGGAAGCCATGGCGCCGACGAGGACGAAGGTGCCGACCAGCAGGTTGGATCCAGCCGGCGGGTTGGTGAGGGTGACCGTGGGCAGAATGTTGGGAACGGCGGTGCCCCAGATCATCAGGTCGAAGCTCAGGTCTGAGGAGGTGAGGCTTGACTGATGCACTTCGACGGCGACGGTGTTTACGCCAGCGGAGACCACCGCAGCGTCGGCCGGGTTGGGCAGATTAAAGATCTGATAGACCAGGCCGTCATCCGCCGCAGCGGCGGTCGCGAGCGTGGCGTAAGTGATCGGAGCGCCCGCGATGTTGTTGCTCCAAATCGGAGCGCCGTTGAGGTAAACGACCGCGCCGTCGTCCCGCAGCAGGCGGATGATGAGGGTCGGATAGAGGGAGGGATCACTGACGTCGAATGTTTTGCGGAAGTACATCGCGCTATAGCGCGGGTTAGCCGGCCCGATGTCAATCATCGTCCGTTCCGGATACCCGTCCGCAGTGTCGCCATTGCCCAGCTCTGCGAAAGCGGAGGCCCACTCGATGCCGGTGTCATCGTAGAAGATGCCGTACCACGGCTCGACGGCCTGCGGGGGCGGCTCGGCCGTGGAAGGGACGTAGTATTTCCATTCCGAGCCGTTGGTGACCAGCAGAGTGTACGAGCCGGCCGGCGGGTTGGTGATGGTGATCATGCGCGTGGCCATGGTGATGTTGCCCTTGCGATCGGCCGCTTCACCTTTGAGGACGTGCGTGCCGGCGAGGGAATCCGCATAGGTCCAGGTGCCGTTGATGCGATTGCTGATGTAGAGCACGTTGTCGACGTACCACGAGATGTTCGTGATCACGTCGTCATCCGAGAAGCCGGCCTGGACGGTGATCGGCGAGCCGACCAGGAACGTGGTGCCGGTGATCGTGCCGCTGAAGGTGTTGGTGATGTTCAGCGTCGGGGCCGTATTGGCGACGACGTTGAAGCTAACCCCCGTCAGCGTGTGGGGCCCGAGAGGCGTCGCCAGCGGAACCGTTACGGTCCCGCCGAAGGGGAACACCGTGTCGTTGGTGAAGAAAACGCCGTCGAGCAGGAAGGCGACGTTCGTGATCGCGCCGGTGGTCGCCGTCGCCACCGTCAGGTCGGCGCACACCGCCACCGATTGGCCATTGGTGGGGCGGGTAATGGCGATGGTGGTAGGCTCGATCGTCGTGGAGACGCCGGTGATGGCCAGATTGTCGATGGTGTTCCCCCAATCGTCGTTCGGGAGGGAGTTGTCGTCAGCCCAAAGTATGTAGGCGTTGGCACCCGATGGCCAGGAGATGCCCGAGATGGTGGCACTGGCGCCCAGGGTGTTGGCAGTGAGTCCCGAGAACGCGGGTACGAGCTGCCAGCTTCCGGGCGCGCCGCTCACACTGAAAAACACCCGTTGACCGGGAACCGCTTCCGCCGCCGTGGCGGTAGTTGCGTTGTTCAGCACGAAGTCATACGTCAGCGTGAAGCTGCTTATGGTGCCGCCAGCGGCGTTGGCCAGCGTCGCCATCATCAAGGTGTAGTTATTGCCCGTCGGGCGGGTTTGGAGCACGAGCAGGGTGACGTTGTGCCGGGCGAGGGCATTGGCGCTCAGCGGGTTCGCCGTGGCGGAACTGCCCAGAACGGTGGTGACAGTGGATGCGTCCCTGGTCAAGACGGCGGCATCCAAAGCGGCCACCGTCTCAATGTCGGCTGAAGCGCCGGCGACCGACAGGGTCGAAAAGTCCCCCGGCGACGTCGGGGCGGTGCTGAAATCAAACGGACCGGCGCCGGTCCCGGTGACAGAAATGGCGGCTTCCGCACGGAAACTCAAGGCGGCCGCAGCGCCCAGAGTGAGGAACAATTTGGATGGATTCATAACGACTACAGTACGATTTTTCGGTTCAGTTGGTTTGTTTCGCGAAGGGCCGAAAGGTTTCAAAGTCCGTGGCCAAATGCAAGCCCAATTCTGTGACGAACGGGTGTCGCGAGCGTCCCCTTGTGGCCCGACCGCGCCCGTCTTGCGCCTCTGACCCGAGTCCTTTCGTGAAACAGCCGGTTTCCAAGCCCATACGAGTGTTCCCAAACAAGCCGCCTGATCCGGTCTGAAGGGAATGAGCTTAACTTGATGCTCATTTCCTGTTCCGTCAAATAAGACTTCAAACAAGTGATTGTAACGGACCGTGGCATCGCCAACTAACCCCGAGTTGCCGATATGATCAGAAGACCGCGCGTCGGACGGCCGGGCGACGGCCGCCGGCATTCCGGCGCGCGTGTTGAGCGTAGCTGCGACCGTGAGGTCGCGGGACGGAAACGCAGAAGGTTGGGCAGTGGCACCGTTTTCGCTCCCGCTTGAGAATTCGACCTGCGACCTCACGGTCGCAGCTACACTACACAGATCCATTCCGGCGGCCAAAACTGTTGCCCGCCGGTGGAATCTGCGGCATGGTTCGCAACGATGACGGCTGCTGACATTCAGGCCTGGCGCCGCTGGGTGGAAAAAAATCCACTGGTGGTCGCGCTCCTTTTGTCCCTCGTCATCCACCTGGCGCTGCTGGGGGGCTGGCGGCTCGGACAAAGAATGGGGTGGTGGAACCACCATGCCGCCTGGCTGGTCAGGCTCACCCAAAAACTCGCCGCCGCCAGGCCAAGATTCCATTTCCCGCTTCAACCCAAGCCGCAACGCCCACCTCCCCAGAACCAGGAAATCCCCCTCACCTTCCTTGAAGTTGACCCCGCCACCGCCGTCGACCAGGCGCCGGAGAAGGCCAAGTTTTACAGCGACAAAAACGCCCTGGCCAGCAACCCCGAGCCGGACTCCAAACCCACTCCAAAGATTGACGGCCAGCAAGACCAGGTGGTGCGCGTCATGGAAAAGGAAAAACCGCTTCCCTTCCCCCTCCAACCGGCGCCGCCCAAGCCCAAAGGGGGGGACGATGCCCCGAAACCCGGCGACCTGGCCCTCAACAAGCCTCGCGACCCCAAGCCTCCCAGCCCCGGGTTGGTGGACCATGGCGCCGGCCAGTCGGTCACGACCCCGGCCGACCGCGTTCGCACCCTGGTCCAGGCGCGCCAGCGAGCGATCCTTTCCGGCCGGTTAGTCAAGCAGGACGGTGGCGCCGAGCGCAAAGGCCGCGTCGCCTTCGACGCGAAAGCCACCGAATTCGGCGAATACGACCGGGACTTCATCGCCGCCGTCGAAAGCCGATGGCACTATCTCATCGAGAACAATATGGTCACACCGCGCGTCGGCAAGGTCATCCTCGAATTCAAGCTCACGCACGACGGCCGCATTACCGATATGAAGATTCAGGACAATGAAGTCGGCGACATCCTCGGCCTGTTCTGCCGCAACGCGGTCGAAGACAACCAGCGCTATAAGGAATGGCCCGACGAGATGCGCCGCAAGATCGGCCTCAACCCGCGCGACATCCGATTCACCTTTTACTACAACTATTACAACTGAATCTCCGCCGCTCCCTCCCCGTCATTCCCCTCGCACATGGACACACTCATCATCCTCGCGCTGGTCGTCACCTCGCTGACCGCCGTCACCTTCATCGTGGAACGCGGCCTGGCTTTGCGCATCGCCAAGGTGGTCCCCCCGCCCATCACCGACGCCGTCCTGAACTACACGGGCGCCCACGATCTCGTGCTCCTCAAGAGCGTCTGCACCCAAAACCCCTCGCCCGTCTCGCGCCTGCTGTTGTTCTCAGCCGATCACCTCGACATGCCCAAGGAGGAAAACAGCTCGCTGGTCGAAACGCGCGCCCGATTCGAGCTGAGCAAGCTTGAACGCGGCCTGGTCGTCCTGGAAATCATCGTCAGCATCGCCCCGCTCATGGGGTTGGTCGGCACTATTTTCGGCCTCATCATGTTGTTCGCCGCGCAGGGGGTGGACGCAGCGGCCAACGATCATTCCCGCTTCGCCCAGGGCATCAGCGTCGCGCTCTACGCCACGCTCCTCGGCCTGCTCATCGCCATCCCCGCGCTCATTTCATGGAGCTACTACAGCCGCAAGATTGAGACGTTCGCCGTGCGCATGGAATCCCTGTGCGGCGAATTCCTCCGCAAACACTACCGCACCGAGAGCGCCAACCACTACGGCGCAACCGACGCAGTAGCCGCCCCGCCGCCGCTGCCGCCGGCGCCGCCGGCTTTCGTCGCGACTCGCTCGCATTGAACTGACTCATGCGCTTTCTCCATAAGAAACGCAACCGCACTCCGGCCGTCATCATCGTTTCGCTGATTGACGTGCTCCTGGTCGTGCTCATCTTCCTCATGGTCACCACGACTGCGAAAAAGATGGAGCCTTCCCTGAAGTTGAATCTTCCCGTCTCGAAGGAAGCCAAACCCGGCGCCAGCGAGGCGAAGCCCTTCGTCATCCTCGTCGCGACCAATTTCCCGTACTTTTTCATCGGTGACCGCGCCACGACGATCGACAAACTTCAGGCCGAGCTGACCGACGCCGTGAAGAAGGATCCTGCCCTCAAAGTTTCCGTCCGCGCCGACCGCAACGCCCCCTTCGGCGAAATTGTAAAGATTATCGACGCCACCAAGTTCGCCCAGGTCGGCTCCCTGGACTTCACCATGGAAAAGCAGGGCCGGCAATGACTCGGAGCGCGGACAGACGAGAACAGGAAGGACGCGGAGTGATCAAACCTGCAAGTGCCCCGTTCACGTTCACGGAAGGAAGAGGAACAGCGGCTTCTCTCCTTCTCTGTTATCTCCGTTTGCTCCTGTTCCATCTGGGGACATTGGTTCGCTGCGGGTAACGGGATTTCAACAGGAGGCAACGGAGGGAACGGAGGCATTTTTCTGCCCCCATCTTT
>CAZZAQ010000002.1:0-25306 GCA_964652165.1 uncultured Bifidobacterium sp. | reverse complement strand
TTTTCCCGGAACGCAAATTCGTTCCTGGTGTCCATCCCTCCGCCGTCATTGCGGGGTCCGCCCAGGTGGATCCGACCGCGCACGTCGGCCCGTTGTGCGTGATCGACGAGCGCGCGAAGATCGGCCCCCGTTGCGTGCTCGAAGCCGGCGGTTATGTGGGGCCTGATTGCGAGTTGGCCGAAGACGTTCGACTGTTCCCGAATGTGACGCTCGCCGCTCGCACGCAGGTCGGCGCGCGGGTCCGCATTCATTCCGGCGTGGTCGTCGGCGCGGACGGCTTCGGATACGTATTCGACCAGGGCCGGCATCTGAAAGTCCCGCAGATCGGCCACGTGATTCTTGAGGACGATGTCGAAATCGGCGCCAACTCGTGCATCGACCGCGGCGCGCTCGGCCCGACGGTCATCGGCCGCGGCACCAAGGTCGATAACCTTGTGCAGGTCGGTCACAATGTCGTGGTCGGTGAACACTGCATTCTGTGCGGTCAGACCGGGATTTCCGGGAGCACAAAAATCGGCCGCTACACCACGCTGGCCGGCCAGGTCGGTCTCGCGGGCCATTTGAAAATCGGGAGCGAGGTGACGATCGCCGCGCAATCGGGCGTGATGCACGACATCCCCGACGGCCAGAAATGGTTCGGCACTCCGGCCCAGCCGGACCGCCAGATGAAACGCATTCACCTCGCCCTTCAGCGCCTGCCCGAACTGCTCAAACGCGTGAGCGAACTCGAGAAGCGCCTCGGGCAACGGGACGGCGGCGCGGAGTGACGGAAAGAGCGGGCTTAACAGCCCGTTCAAAAACTGTAGCAGCGCTCTGTGAGCGCCGTAGGCCGACAAAAATCCTTGGGGTTTCTCGGCGGTCACAGACCGCCGCTACAGTGCGAGCAGATTTTTGAGTGGGCTGTTAACGGGCCGTCGCGGTGGGCGGGTCGGGATTCGTGGGCGGCGCGGGGGGGGTGGCGCTGGCTTGATTCGAGTTGGGACTTTCGCCGGCCGCTGAACGGACCGTTGGTTGGCAAGCACGGTCATCGCCGACTGGCAGTCGGCGAAACAGCAGACAGGGCTGTCTGCGCTACCCGCATGGCGTGCCTCGGACACTGAGGGAACAAAGCAATCCGCTCCATCCGGGCTTCGCCACAGCCGCGCTCCTACCCAAGGATGTTGGTGAAGGTTTCTGAATGCAGCAGCCCCCCTGCGAAAAGCCGGCGCTGCCACTACTTGCCGCCAAACGCCCAAAGGCGCTCCGCCGTGCGCACGTAAAGTTTGTCTTCCACGATGGCCGGAGTGGCGTGGATGGGCTCGCCAAGAAGATTTCGGGCCTTGATTTGAAGCGTGTCGCCGGCTTCGACGACGGTCACGGCGCCTTTGCCGGAGGAAAAATAGACATGCCCGTTGGCGGCAATGGGCGAGGCGTAGTAGTCGCCCTCGGCCCCGAGGCGTTCCTGTTCGAAATACTTCTCGCCAGACTTCGCGTTGAAGCAGGTGACACGGCCGCCGTCTTGCGCCACGTAAACGCGGCCACGGTAGAACAGCGGCGAGGAGACCGACGCCACGCCTTTCTTGTGCTTCCAGGTGACGTGGTTGGTCGTCAGTTCGCCGGGGCCGGACGGTTTGAGGGCAAAAATGCCATAGTCGGCCTGGTTAAGAAACGCCGTGGCTTCGTTCCATTCCTTCTCCGTGATAAAGCCGTCCTGATTGCGGTCCACGCCGCTGAACATGCCCTGCTCGATGAACTGCTTTGGGATTTCATCGCGGGAGATTTTTCCGTCGGCGTCCTTGTCCACGCTCAGCGCGAACAGCGCGAAGGCCGGCATCTTCATCCCGCTCATGCTCCGGGACATGACGTAAAGTTGTCCGTCGCCGAGCACGGGCGTGGGGCAGACGCTTACCGCTTCCGTGCCCGGAAGGCTCCAGCGCTGCTTGCCGTCGCGCAGGCCGTAAGCGGCCACGCGCAAGCTGCCCACGATGACAATTTCGTCGCGCCCATCCTTTTGCCAGCCAACGGGCGTGGTGTAGCCGCTCGCAAACTCCGCGCGCGGCGTGCGCCAGTGTTCCTTGCCGGTCGCCGGCTCGAAGGCGGCGATGAACGACTTGCCCTCCTCAACGTCACAGTTGAGCACCAGCCGGCCGTCGACCATCGCGGGCGAAGTGCCGCTGCCGTTGCGCGCGAGGAGTCCGGGCATCGGCTTGCGCCACAGCTCGCGGCCGTCGAAGTCGTAGGCCACCAGTCCGAAGGTGGCGTGATAGACGCACAGACTCTTGCCGTCCGTCGCCGGTGTGGCAGCGGCGGGATGGTTCCTCTTGTGAATCTCCTTGGGCTTGTCGGCCGTGACGGTCTGGCGCCAGAGGATCTTTCCGTCACTTCGATTTACCGCCAGCGTCAGCATCTTCCCGTCTTCCGCGGCCGTGAGAAAGATTCGGTCGCCCCACACGCAAGGTGAGGAGAGGCCGGCGGGCACGTCGATTTTCCAGAGCAGGTTCGTGCCCGGGCCGAACTCGAGCGGCGGTTTGTCGCCCTCCGCGACGCCGGAGGAATTTGGCCCGCGGAATTGGGGCCACTGCGGAACGGCGGCCAACGAGGTCGAACAAGCAACGAGGAGGGCGCAGGGGAGGCAGGACTTCATAGGAACTCGGCGTATCGACGGTCTATCGGGTTTTCACGGCCAAAAGGTCTTTAGAAATGCAGCCAGAGCCTTGCGCCCGGCCTCCGCCAAGTCCAGTCCGAACTCGTGGCCCTTCAGCGCGCGGGCTGGGCGGATTCAAGAACCGGCCGATACAGGAGCGCGGACAGCCTTGTCCGCGCGAATTCGAGTTAAGGCTGGCCCTTGATGGTATCGTGCAACGCCGGCCGGAACACCGCGCCGGTTTGGCCCTGGGCGGCAGGGCTGAAAGCCCGTGATGTGACAGCCTGGGGTGAAGCGCGGAGCGCGAAGCCCCAGGTAAACATCCCAAACGAATCTGCCCGCCCTGTAAGGGCGGGACGTTGGGCGAGAGGCGGAACGCCGCAGAATGGTTCCGGCCTATCAGGCCTCAGGGGATTTTATGGGGCACGTTACCTGGGCCTCCGCTCGCGATGCTCGCTCCAGCCCAGGCTGTCACATGACGGGCCTACGGCCCTGTCGATGCTCCCGGTTCCAGCCGCCGAACACGTTGAAGTTCGTTTTGGGTTCCGAACGGCGCGCCCCCTGAACCGTAGCATCCGGCGTGAGCCGGATCTGATCTCCTGGCCAATTAGAATGATCCGGCTCACGCCGGATGCTACGAAGCTTATGAGGGCCGGGTGTGGGTTCACTCACTCGCCCCACCGGGGGAGAGGGCCGGGGTGAGGGGATTCGCTATTCCTGGCCCTTGATGATGTCGTGCAACGCCAGCCGGAGCACCGCGCCGGTTTGGCCCTGGGCGGAAGCGTAGTAGGCGGGCGGTGAGGCTGCCTTTAGTGGGACACCAAAATGCGCCGCAGGAGCTGCTTCCATCCTGCCGCGCGCCATTCCCATTCTGACTCCTTCCTGATTACACACCGGGAAGCTCTAACTCCGGCTGTAAGTTGGGGGACGCAGCTGTCCGTTCGGATTTCGCCCGCGACTCCTCGATCTGCTTTTGTAAATCCTCCAGAGCGACCCTCGGATCATAAATCAAGACCAGTTTCCGGAGCGTCTCCCTGTCACCCTTCCAAAACTCAATTATCTCAATATTGCTCTGTTTCCGCGCGCCAGTGTATTGAGAGAAATCGAGCAGCAACGCCCGGAACACTTTCCCAGTCATGTTGGGCACAGTAACGCGCGATTTTACGTGGTGTACCAAGCGTAAGTCGATTAACTCTTGAACGCGGTCGAAATCAACGGCGTTGCCATCTTGCTCGATGAGGAAGACGTTTGACCGATTGCGCTGAAGGCAGAAAAGACGAATCTTTTCAAATGCTTCTTGAAGTGGTCCATCGTCCTCAGATGTATCCTTCTGGAATTCCTCTTTTTTCCTATCCCCATACTCCCCGGCCGCCATATTCACATCTTCCGCGCCGATCTTTCCGCCGCGAGGATGTTGAGGGTCGCGAGTGAGCCTCTCGCGTGCCTCGCCGATTGACCTACGAAACAAAGCCAAGAAATCCCTAGGAACACCTCCGCTTGCGATTATGAGACGCTCCATCCCGGTTTCAGAAACTAGGGCATTTCGCCGAGGAGCATGTGCTCCTTGAATATAGGCGTCAAGTATCTCGCTCAAAAACGTTCGCGTTCCCGAGAACTTCTCCAAAGTTAGATCCAAGTTGATATCATCTGCATCGTCGCCGAGCTTGAGCCCCATCGGCTGAGGCGAATGTAGATACCACGAAGAGCGATGCTTGATTGTTCCCACCTTTAGCCAGACATTCTGCCCTTTGGCTATTCGATGAAAATAATCCAATAACCGAGCTTGGTCTGTGCGAATAATCTGATACAGATCGTCTAGGAATAAGTAGCAGTCAGAGTCCGTTAGCTCGGTAAGAGTAGAAAACAGTTCCTGATAATCGAGGATCCTACGATGTAAGAAGTCGATTTTCGACCTCTTTGACTCTTCATTTGTTGCCGTTTTCAAGGACTGCTGTTGCTCACCTGCGATCTCAGCTTCTATACTTTCGTCAAGCCCTGCGATTCTTACGCCTGCTTGTGACTTGGCTTTCGCTTGCGATTTGGCCGATTCTGCGTGCTCGACAACGCTGGTCAGCTTGGAGGAATCAGTAAGGTGAAGTTGTTGTTTTAGTTCGTTGATGAATGTTTTGAGGAGGGCGTTCAGTTTTGCTATTTGAAGCTCCTTCTCTGACTTCCGTCTTGCGATCCCGGCTGTCCACCACACCCTGTCTCCCTTTTGGACTGGTTGAATTAGGAGCCACTTTTCCAGCTTCATAAGCGTTGCCAAGAGTACGCTGATTAGGATGTCGGGGTAATGGTGCCCTTTGAACGGCTCTAAGTCAATTGACGCGACTGGGTACCCTTTGCTGGAAAGATCGTGAGCCGTTTTGTACAGCAAGCTGCTCTTGCCCGATCCACGCCTCCCAAAAACGATTTGATGGCGATTGCTTTGGGCACGCTTGAGTGTTCCGCGCATCGGTTCCACAAACCTGTGGACCGATCTCCTTGAAGCGCGAGCACCTTCCTCCAAGAGCGTGGCAAGCCTGTCCACGCCTGCATCGAAGAGTTGTGCTTTCATAGCTTCATTCTGTTTGCTGCGACTATTCTGAGGATGGCATCAATTCATACAATCGAAAATCACGATGAAGTTTCTAAGGCAGCTTCCTTGCAATCTGCTCTTCCAGAATTTCGCGGACGGTGAGGGGAGAAGATGACGGCGTGGTCGGCTTTGAAGAAGCGGTCGATTTCGCGGAGGGCGGAGCGACGGCCCCTCACCCCGGCCCTCTCCCCCTCGGAGGGGGCGAGGGAGTCAGTGGCGCCAGCACAGTTTTGGGGCGGCATTGGCGGAGATTACGCACCGCGCCGCAGGCGGTCAATCTTCGGGCAAGGAGTGCAAGCGGGGCAGTTCGCACCTCACAACGCCTGTAGAAACGCCATCAGCGCATGGAACAGTGGGATCCGCCGAATGCCTATTCCAACGCAGCGAGTTTCGTGGCCTCTCCTTCCCACTGCGCGGTCAGGGTGGCGAGGTCTTCCTGGACGCCGGCCAGCTCGCGATTGATCGAAACGGCCTGGAGGGGCTTCTCGTATGTCTCGGGCTTCTCCAGGCCGGCGGTCAGTTCGGTCTGGCGGGCTTCGAGTTCCTGAATCTGCTTCTCCAGCTTGTGAACGACCTGCTGTTGCGCCTTGCGCGAGCGCGAGCGCGCCTGGCGGGTCTCGGCCTCGTGGCGCTTCTGCTCCCTGCGCGATGCGGTAGGGACGCGCTGCCGCGCGTCCTCGTCCCCTCTGGCTCGATCAAGGACGCGCGGCAGCGCGTCCCTGCCGCGAGCCGTCAGCGCGGCGCGCTCGGACCCGGCCTTGGTCTTGTCCAGGTAATATTGGTACGGCCCGGGATAATGCGTCAGCCGGCCGGCGTCGATGTGGACGACGTGGTTGGCCAGCGCGCGGATGAAATAGACGTCGTGGCTGATGAAAATGAGCGTGCCCTCGAATTGATCGAGCGCGAAGGCCAGCGCGTCGATGCTCGCCATGTCCAGGTGCGTGGTCGGTTCGTCCATCAGCAGAAGGTTCGGCGGGTCGAGCAGGAGCTTCACCAGGGCGAGCCGGCTTTTCTCGCCGCCGCTCAGGACGCTGACTTTCTTGAACACGTCGTCGCCGCGGAAGAGAAAGGAGCCGAGCAGCGTGCGGACGAACTGTTCGGTGACGCGTTGCGGCGTGTCGAGCGCCTCGTCGAGCACGCTGCGCGCCGGGTTCAGCACGTCCACGCGATATTGCGAATAGTAGCCGGACCGGGCGTTGTGACCTAGGACGCGCGTGCCGGACTGCGGCTGGAGCACGTCGGCGAGGAGCTTTAGCAGCGTCGATTTGCCCGCGCCGTTGGGGCCGACAAGCACGATGCGCTGGCCGCGCTCGGCCTCGAAGTTCATCCCGCGATAAACGACGTTCTCGCCGTAGGCCTGGTGAATGTTCTCCAGCTTGATGACGCGCCGGCCGCTGCGCTGCGGCTGCGGGAACTCGAAGTCGATCTTCTTGTCGTCGGCCGTGGGCGCGGCGACCTTCTCCATGCGGTCGATTTGTTTGAGCTTGGCCTGGGCTTGCGTGGCCTTGGTGTTCTTGGCGCGAAAACGGTTGACGAACTCCATCAGCCGGCCGATCTCGCGCTCCTGGTGCTTGAAGGCGGCCAGTTGCTGTTGCTCGAAGGCCTCGCGCTGGACGAGGTAATCGTCGTAGTTGCCGCGGTAATGGATGAGCCGGCTTTGGCGAATCTCCACGACGTGGCCGACGAGGTCGTTGAGGAGCTCGCGATCGTGCGAGATGATCAGGATGCCGCCGGGATAGCTCTTGAGGCAGCCTTGAAACCAGAGCAGCGTGTGCAGGTCGAGATGGTTCGTCGGCTCGTCGAGCATCAGGAGGTCCGGCTCCTGCGTGAGCAGGCGGGCGAGGTGGGCGCGCATGACCCAGCCGCCGCTCATCTCGCGGGCGGGCCGGTCGAAGTCGCGCTCGCGGAAAGCGAGGCCGGCGAGAATTTGCTTGGCCCTGGCTTCGAGCCGGTAGCCGCCCAGTTCGTTGAAGCGGTCGTGCACGTCGTCGTGGATCTCCTCCGGATGCGCGGCCTGGACCGGATGATTGGCGTCCCACGCCTTGAGGATGCGCCGGAGCCGCGTGAACTCGGGCGTGATGGCCGTGGCCAGTTCGATGACGGTTTCGTCTCCAACCGGCCCGCTTTCCTGCGGCAGATAGCCGACGGAGAGGTTGCGTTCCCGCGAGATCTCGCCGGCGTCGGCCGACTGCTCGCCGAGGATGATGGAAAAGAGGGTGGTCTTGCCCGCGCCGTTCGGGCCGACCAGCCCGATGCGGTCGCCGCGGTTGACCTGGAGCGTGACGTCGTCGAACAGGACGCGCCCGCCGAAGGTTTTGCGGATGCCGGAAAGAGTCAACATGACTTCTGAGATCTACGGCGATAATCGGAGAGAACTCAAGCGGCGAACCGAAACAGGTTCTAACAATTGACAATCCCCGTCGGCTGTAGTGTCCTCCGCCCAACTGCATGACTCATTGTCGATTGTGTACCCCTTTCAGTAGCAAGGAATAGTTGAAGAAAGGCGAAATGGCAAACGCGCAACTTGGAGCAACAGCCTCGCCGGGCGCGGCTTTCAATCCAAGGCGTCTGTGGCGAAAGCTGACCTTTTGGAAGAATACGTTTCTTGCTCTTGCCCTTGCGGGAACGGGCGGCTGGCTGGCGGGTTTTCGGGTTCCTCCAGACCCTGTGGCAGAGGAATTCTTGAACTATCTAAAGGAAGATTCGCGGAGACGCGGCGAAAGTTTCTTGAAAGCGAGTGGATATACAACCAACGAAATCAATCCGGCTGTCGGTACAGCTGATCTGATCGATTTGTACCGCTGGGAAACCCGGCGGAAGATGCAGAGGCCGTTTCTCATTCTTCTAGGTGTCTCGGCTTCCTTGGCCGGGCTGGTTCACTGGATGAGGCGTTACCCACTCGCTTTCGACGCTTCTTGGCCCAAGGTGGTGGATGAGAGGATTCCATTTCTTATTGTACGGTGGAAACTCCGAGGCTTCGACAAGGATGGTCGTGAAATTGTTAGTGAACTCTACCGCACGGCGGTACGCGCACGACGGGCCGCCAAACTTTATCCAGCCGCAAGTAACTTTAGAATTGAGCAGGACACCAGTGGCTACGAAGCCTACGAGAAGTTTAAGCGCGACCTGGATTTCCTTTGCGGGTCTGACCAGACCATTAAGCGGCATCGGGAATGGGGTTCTAAGAATTGACAATCCCATTCGGCTGTAGTGTCCTCCGCCCGACTGCGTGAATCATTGTCGTTTGTTAGAACTGACCCCTGTCGGAATTGTTTACTAAGCTGGTTCAGTAATCAAGTCTTTGGCCGAGTTCTTTCACAAGCGAAATAAGGTCATTAGAAAATGGCAATTCCCGTTCTCCTATTTTCTCGTATTGGAAATCACGATCTTTATGGGCTTGGTTGATTAAGGGGATAAACTTTCCAAGTTTATCAATTGAATCGAAACTCAATCCGAGTTCCCTAGCCTTGTCGAAAAGTAACCGAAGATCATGACCAAATTTCCATTTTAGGTCATCTGCTGAAATGCCCTGTACCCTCAAAAATGCTTTCAGAAAAAGTTCCAACGATTGGCAAGTACAAGAAAACGTAGGCCATTGAGGCGCATTTTTGAAATTGGTATTTAGGATCGCTGAGGCGTTCAGATAATCTTTGGCGAGTGAACAATAGCAATGGGGATCATCAGGAGTGAGAAATCTGCCCGGCACCGAAACTACTGAATCTGAAGTTTTCATATTCATTCATCCACTAAAAGGGATCGGGCTGGCAAAGTCAAGGTTGACCGCTGGCGGGAGCGTGACCAGAGTCCGCCATGAAATCTAAAGGCAAAAAGGCATGGTTGATTACATGGGAGGGATCGGAGTCGGAACACAACGGAAGATGCAAAGTCGTGTCAATCCTGCGCTCGCAAATCGCCAAAGACACTATCGGATTCTTGCTCCCTATTCTGTTTTCTTCCGAGTACACTTACACACTCTGCGAGAAGATGAGTCGCTTCGCTTCAACGGGCAAAGACCCTTACTTTATGAGAGCGTACCGGGACATAAACCCGGAGCACTACTACGGACAGTTTCCAAAGATTTATCTCCATGCCAGAAGAGTGGAAGACTTGCGTTGCGAGTACAACAAAAATGATGACTATGAAACCACGCTGTACTGGACGGAGTTGGAAAGGTTCACCATAAACCCGGATTGGAACCCGAACGGTCCTATGCCTGCAAACCTTGCCGATCTACTCAAGCAGGTTAGGGGTAAGAGGATTAAAAGATACACCTATTCAATTAGGTCAGCCATTAAAGAAGAATTGGCACGGAAGGCGAAACCGAAAAGATAAACTGAACTGAATATAAAATTACTTTTTGTGACCTGAAAAGCCGATGGGCTTTCAACTATCAGGGGTCAAGAAATGAAGCAGATACTTTGCTGAATCCCGGCACCGGAAAATGAAGTCCTCTCCTTGAGACTTTCAAAATCCGGGCCGGAAAATTTTCAGTCTCAATAGCGTCGTAAGTCGGCTGTAGTGTCCTCCGCCCGACTACGTTGTCGATTGTTAGAGACCCCTTTCTAGGCGAAGAGCTTCGTCACGGCCTTGGCCTTTACCAGTTCGCGCGGTTGCTTGAGATGGTTGTAAACGATGGTCTCGGGGTCGATGCCGATGGCGTGGTAGATGGTGGCCAGCAGTTCCATTGGGTGCGTCGGGTCTTCGGCGGGGCTGGAGCCGGTCTTGTCGGATTTTCCGTGGACGTAGCCGCGCTTGATGCCGGCGCCAGCGATGCACGCGGTGTAGCAATAGGGCCAGTGATCGCGCCCGTCGGCGCTGTTGCCGTTGCCGCTGGTGCTGACGCCCTTCTCCGGGCTGCGTCCGAATTCGCCGATGGCCACGACGAGCGTGTCGGCAAGCAGGCCGCGCTCGTCGAGGTCCTCGATGAGCGCGGAGAAGCCGGTGTCGAGCATTGGGCCGCTCTGCTCTTTCATGCGCTTGGTCAGGCCGACGTGGTGGTCCCAGGAATGGTTGTCGGAGTTGGCGACCTTCGGCCAGACGACTTCGACGACGCGGGTGCCGGCTTCAACGAGGCGGCGAGCCAACAGGCAGCTTTGGCCAAACGTGTTCCGGCCGTAGAACTCGCGGACTTTCTCGGTTTCGCGCGTCAGGTCAAACGCTTCGCGGGCGCGGCCCGAGACGATGAGGTTCAGCGCCTGGTCGTAATAGGAATCGAGGTTGTAGGACTCGACGGCCTTCTCGATCTCCGGCATCGCCTCGGTGAGCGCGTCGCGAAGTTTGGCGCGGCGTTCGAGGCGGACGCTGAAGACTTCGGGCGGCAGCTTGAGGTCGTCGGTCTTGATGTTGTCCATCTTGGACAAGTTCATGTCGTCTCCCTCCGGGTAGAGCGTGTAGGGATCGAAGGCCTTGCCGAGGAAGCCCGCGCCACCGCCTTTGCCGACGACGTTGCTCTCCTGGAGCGGGCGCGGGAGCATGACGAAGGGAAGCATCGGCTCGGTGACAGGCTTGAAGCGGATGATATTGGAGCCGAAGTTCGGGAAGTCCTTCGCGTTGGGCGGCTCGAGTTGGCCGGACGGGCTGACCTTGTCGGTCGTGTAACCGGTCATGATTTGGTAGATGGCCGCAGTGTGGTTGAACAAGCCGTTGGGCGTGTAGCTCATCGACCGGATCATCGTCATCTTGTCGTTCACCTTCGCCAGGCGCGGGAGGATTTCGGTGAATTGAATGCCGGGAATCTTCGTGGGGATGGCCTTGAACTCGGAGCGAATCTTGTCGGGGACGTTTTCCTTCGGGTCCCACAGGTCAAGGTGCGACGGGCCGCCCTGGAGATAAACCATGATGACACTTTTGGCCTTGCCCCAGCCTGGGCCGCCCCCCTTGCGGGCCTCGCCGGCCATCGCGCGGAGCTGGAACATTCCGCCGAGCGAAAGCCCGAGGATGGACGAGCCGCCGAGCCGCAACAGTGCGCGCCGGGAGAGTCTGAGGTCAGAATTGCACAGGTCGCTACAGGTGCCGCCGGGGAGGTGAATCATAAGCGTGATGGGTTGGAGTCTGCGGTTAGGGAGAACTGGAATGAGGATTTGCCGGCGTTGCCAGAGAGCGGTAATGTTCGTCCGTGAGAACGCTGCTTGAAACCACCGCGCGCGCGACGGACGCGACCCATCTGGAACTGGACGCGCCGCTGGCGACCCTGCCGACCTCGAAGGTGAAGGTAATCGTGCAGTTGGAAACCACGAACGGCGCCACCGACCCTGCTCCCGACGCGAAGGTCGAGCAGGAAAGCCTTGAGGAGTTCATGGAGCGCATCCGGCGCCTGAACGAACAGTTCCCCTGCCCGATCCGCGCCACAACCGACGAACTGATGCGCGAGTTGCGCGAGGGCGAAAAGGTCTGATTGGCTTGGGTTGTTGACACGTCGGTCGTGCTGGATGTGCGCCTGGCCGATCCCGAGTTTGGTCGCGCGTCGAGTGCATGCTTGCGGGATCATCTTGCTGACGGCTTGGTCATTCCACCCGTTGTGTTTGCGGAAATGGCCATCACCTTTCACGGCGATGCGCTTCAGCAAGAAGGATGGTTGGCTGGAATGAAGATTCAATTCGCGGAGCCGTGGATTCACGCCGATACTCAAGCTTCGCACCGGCTCTGGCACGACTACATTCTTCGCAAGCGCGGCGGAGCCGTGCCCAAGCGCCCGCTTGCCGACGTGCTTGTTGCCGCGTTCGCTCTGCGCTTTCAAGGGCTCATCACTCGCAACCGTGCGGACTTCGCGATCATCGCGCCGACGCTGAACATCGTCGAGCCGTAGGCACTCGCGACTTTTACGCGGGTCAAGTTGGCAGGCGATGGAGCGAGTAGCGATCATCTCCCTGTCAGTAATTGAACAAAAACGCCGGGTTGTTAATCAGCGCCCATGCCAGGTCCTGCGCGGCGGTGAGGCGGCGGTTTTCAAGCTGCTTCGCGCTGGCTTTCGCGTCGTCCCGGAGCTGGACGAGCTTCGAATCGAGCGGGACGGGGCGGCTGACCCGCTCGACGGTGGCCCGGTGTTCGAGCACTTTCGGGTCGGTCGGCAGCGGCTGCCTGGCCGTGAAATGGGTTTGCTCCATCTTGTGAATCTCGTCGTCCACGACCGTGCGGAAGTGGTCGAGCAGCGTCTTCGTTTCGCCAGCGCTCCGCGCTGCGGCGGGGGTCTTGACGGCGGCGGCCACGTCCGTCGGCAGGCCGAACTCCAGCGGTTTGGCGGACGAGGTGACGTAGAGGCGACAGCGGCCGATGCTGAGGGTGTCGCGGAATCGCTGGCGCAAGGTGAGCTTCAGCGTCGCGCCGTTTGTCGTGAGGATGGGCTCCTTGAGGCTGAAGGTTGCGTGGTGCGGCCGGGCGCCTTGCTTGCCGATGGCCCAGCCATTCTCGGTGCCGGCGTCGCTCTTCCCGTCGATGGCCCCTTTCACGTCGAACTTGCTCTGGAAAAAGTCGGCGCGGGCGTCGTTGAATTCGGCGCGGGTTTCCTTCGCGGCCTTGGCGCCTTTCTTTGGGAGCCAGTCGAGCAACAATTCAGTCAGCACGAAGTTGCCGTCCTTGGATCGTCCGGGGCCGAACTTGGTCAGGCTCTCGTGGGGCAACACCTCAATCATCACGCCGGTGATGTTGGTGACGGGAGTGCTGAAGGTGAGCGTGTAATCGGTCTGGTTGTCCTTGCCCGTCGGACCGGAAGCGAGAATGGAACCGTCGGGGAGCTTCTCCAGCTTCGGTCCGCCGGTCGCGGTTAATTCCTTCGGCTCAAGCCGCGTCCACGTCGCCAGGAAGTTGGTTTCAGTGAGCTTGGCTTCCCAGGCCTCGAGACGCGCGGGCAGTTGGGCTTCACTCTCATTGAGCGCCGTCTCCGCGGCGACGAGCTTCTCCAGGCGCTTGCTCTCCTCCTCCTTCACTCGCGGCTCGATCTCTTTCTCGTAGTCGGCGAGCGCCTTCCTGGCGTCGGCGATGTTGGCTTCGCGCTGCCGTTCCTTCGCCGCCATGATCGGCACTTGCTCCCGCTCCTTCGTTTCGAGGGCATCGGTGAGGCCTTTGTGGTCGCCGTCGAGTCGGCCCATCGTTGCAAGCGCCGCCTTCAATTCCTTCTCCGTCGGCGCGCGGTTGAAAACGCGGAGGAACAATTCATCCACCAGTTTGCGGTCGTCCGACTCGCGCTGCACGAGGTCGGCGATCGCATTCTTCGGATCGGAAATAGCGGCGCTGACAGTCGGGCCGCTCAACATCGCCATGACGGAGCTGAGGCGCATGTCGCTGCTGCGCTCACATTCGCAGGCGGACTCGCGGGCCGGGCGGCCGAGGTTGGCGAGCAGGCCGCTCGAAACGTCCACCGCCGCGTCCGGTAACTGCGAGGCGCGCGTGCCGGCCTTCACGCCGGGGAAGTTTGGCGTGCTGCCGGTCACTTTGAATACGGCGTCGAACAGTGTCTCGGCCGGGAGCCGGCGCGGGAGCGCGTGCGAGAAGTTGATCTTGTCGTCCTCGTTCCACCGGTTCGCCTCGAATGAAAGCTGGTAGGTGCGCGATTTGCAGATGAGCCGCATCAGGCGCCGGGCGTCGAAGCCGCCCTTCACGAACTCGGCGGTCAGGTATTCGAGCAGCTCGGGGTTCGACGGCGGGTTGCCGGCGCGGATGTCGTCCAGCGGCTCGATGATGCCCACCCCAGTGAGGTAGCCCCAGATGCGGTTGGCGAAGCTTGAGGCGAAATAACGGTTGTCCGCCGAGGTCATCCATGCGGCCAGCCGCTCGCGGCGAGGCGCATTGTCCGCGGCATCGAACTTCGTCGCGAACGGAAACTCCGGCGGCGTCACCCTGCGCGTGCGTTCGTGCGTCACGTCGCCGGTGGTCGCGTCGGAAACGATTTCGTAGAGCGGCTTGCTCCCTTCGACCGCGGTGCCGCCGATCTTTTTGTCACCGCTGGCAGGATCCTTTTTCAGGCTCACCTGGGCGAAGAAGGCGGCGGTTTCGTAATACTGGTTCATCGTCCAGCGCTCGAAAGGATGGTCGTGGCACTTGTTGCAGTTGAACCGCGTGGCGAGGAACAAGTGCGTCGTGTTCTCCATCGTCTCGGCCGGCGTGCGGAGAATCTTGTAGTAGCTGGCGGCGGGATTTTCCTTGTTCGATCCGGAGGCGGTGAGGATTTTCCGGGCAAACTGATCGTACGGCGTGTTCGCTTCGACCTCCTGACGAATCCAGTCTCGGAACAGTTTCGCCCCTTCTTCGCCAAGGAATTTGCGGTTCACCTGGAGGAGGTCGGCCCACTTGTTGGCCCAGTGATCCACGAAGTCCGGGCTGCCGATGAGGCGGTCGATCAACTCATCGCGCTTGGCGCGCGCGTCGCGCGAATCGGCGAGAAACCTGCGAACGTCGTCCGCACCTGGCGGCAGGCCGGTGAGGTCGAGAGTGACGCGGCGGAGGAACTCGGTGTCCGTGCTGAGGCCACTGGGAAGAATCTTCATGCGCTGCCATTTGGCGGCGACGATTTCGTCGATGCGGTTCCAGGTTTCGGGCTGTTCCCAGACGAAGCCGGCGCGGTCGCCCATGACGGTGAGCGTGGTGGCGGCGTAGGCGCCGTCGTAGCGGGCCAAAACGGGCGCCTCGCCGCGGCGCAGGCTCGTCACGAGGCCCCCGTCGTCGGCGCGGGCCACATCGGTGTTGCCGCTCTCGATGAAGGCATCGGCCGTCACGTCGCGAGTAAGTCCGTCGGCGTAGCTGGCGACGACGCGGAGTTGCTGGCGCGAGCCAATGGTTTGGACGACCGGGTTCCGGGGAAAAACTTCGATTCGCGCGACTTTGGGCGTCGCGGCATTGAGCCTGGCGCCGTCGGCGATCCACTGGCGCATCACGTGATAATAGCGCGAATCGCGCTCGGCGCGGCGGCTGCCTTCGTGCGGCACTTCGGCGATGGCCTTGAGCAGCAGCAGGCTCTCGTCCGGCGCGGCGAGGTTCACCCGGCGGCCGGCGAAATCGTCGGCGAACGCGCGCACGTCGAACTCGGGATCGTAGCCGCGGAGCGAGAGCTTGAAGCCGTTTTTGCCCTCCTTCGCTCCGTGGCAGGTTCCGGCATTGCAGCCGAGCTTGCTGAGCACCGGGTTCACGTCGCGGACGAAGTCGGCGTCAAAGCTGTTCTTCAGGCCGGCGATTTGCACGGGCACGGCCGCGGTCTTGCCGGCAAAGGCGATTTCGAGCTTTCCCTTGCCGTTGGACAGAGGAGTGAGGAGGCCGTTGGCGGACACGGCGGCGAACTTGCCCGAGAGTTTGAATGAAGCCCCGCGGGTCACGTCCGCCGCGTCGCCGGAAGCGAGCTTCGCGGTGACGATTAACTGGAGGGTTTCGTTGCGGCTGGTGAACTTCACCGCAGCCGGCTGCACGTCGAGGGCGACGACCTGATCAGTGGCCGGGAGTGGCTCCTTGGCGTCGTAGCCGCCGACGTAAGGAGGCGGACCGCCCACGTTCACCATCGCATCCGCCTCCTTACGTCGGCGGCTGCCGGGTGCGGCGGCGAACTCCTTCACCACGGCGGCGTTCGTTGCGTTGAGCAGGCGGACCCGGCCGTCGCCGCCGGCGATGGCGATGCGCGAGCCGTCGGGGCTGAAGCTGACGGCATACACGGCGGACTGGAGCGTGTTCGTCGCGAGCAGCTTCACGTCGCTCGTGACGTACTTCTCGATCTCCGCCTTCTCCTCCGGCTTCTGCTCGCCAACGGTTTTTTCGAGAATCTTCACCAGGTTCGTCGAAAGCCTGGAATCGAACTCGGCGCTGAAGACGTGCACCTGGCCCGTGCCGTTGAGCGCGCTGCCGGCGACGATGCGTTTGCCGTCCGGGCTGTAGTCCACGCTGAAGATTCGGCCTTCCATCGGCGGGAAGCGGCGGAGGAGCGCGGCGTTGTCGCCGATGGCGCGCTTGGTCTTGCGGAAGACGCGGTAGATCTGCGGCACGCCGTCGGCGCCCCCGACGAGAATTTCATCGCGGTCAGGATGGCGGGCGATCGAGTGGACGCCGCCGCGCAGTTGGCCGGGGGTAATCGAGGTGATGTTGTCCACGAATCGCTGTGTCGACAGTTCGGTGAGCTTGGTGGACATGTCGCGGCCGGCGGAGATGACGTGGCTGCCGTTGGTCGAGAACACCGTCGTGAGCACCCAATCGTTGTGGGAACCTTGCTTGAGGATTTCCTTTCCAGACTTCGCCTCGATGGCGCGCACGGTGTTGTCGGCGCATCCGAACGCGACGTGCTGCCCGTCCGGCGACCAGCTCACGCCGTAAACCGTGTCGTAAGTGATGGGCACGGAGAGCGCCAGCTTGCGCCGCGGCACGTCCCAGATTTGTATTTCGCCGACGCGCCCCGGCTGGCCGCCCGCCACGGCGAGCGACGCGCCATCGGGCGAAAACGCGACCGACTGCACGCGGTCGGACATCCCGACAAGCCGGCCGACGATGCCCGAGCCGTCGGCCTTGTGCAGCAACACTTCGTGGTAGCCGGCGACGGCGAGCAGCTTGCCGTCCGGCGAATAATCGATCGAAGTGACCACCGGAGGCCGCGAATAGAGCGGGGGATGCTCCATGTCATAATGTTTCACCGCGTCGGCCGGGGTGTCGTCCCTGGCGCCCTGGGTGATCCAATTGCGGATGAGCTCGATCTCGTGCGCCGGCAGGGGCGGTTTGCCCTTGGGCATCTCCGCGTCTGTAGAACCCGCCTCCGGGGTGATCATCTTCACGAGCGCCGATTTCCCGGGTTGCCCCGCGATGACCGCCTTGCCTTCGTTCTCGCCGCCCGCGAGCAGCTTTTTGAAATCCGTCATCACGTAGCCGCCCTTGGCCTTGGCCGGCTGGTGGCAGCCTTGGCATTGGGCCTGGAGGATCGGGCGGACCTGGCGGTAGTAGCTGACCGGACCGGCGGCAGGCTTGTCATCCGCCGCGGTCAGGGTGGAGGGCAGGAGCAGGAGTCCGCTCAGGCTGGCAGTCGAGAGTATCGCAGTTCGCATAGAAAGTTCATCGCGCCACACCGGCAACGGCGGAGCCGCTCAGCGTAGGTGATCCGCGTGGCTGCGACCGTGAGGTCGCGGGACGGGGACGCTGGAGGCTGGGCGTCGGCATCGATTTCGTTATCACTCGAACATCCAGCCCGCGACTTCACGGTCGCAGCTACGCCTAACGGACACCGCCCAGTAAAGTGCCCGGACGGGATACCATTTTGTAACGGAATGCACACCCACCGTCAATCAATGGCTCGCTTAACTGACGCTACCGGGCGGGTGGGTCATCAAACGACTTGCCGCGCTGCCGTCGTCGCGCCACCCTTGTCCCGTGCCCGTCGCCGCTGAAGAACGGTTCATCTCTACGAAGGCCCTGATGGCCATTCGCAATCTGGAGCTGCGCGCCCGCGTGGTGGTCGAGGGCTTTTGGACGGGGCTGCATCGCAGTCCTTATCACGGCTTCTCCGTCGAGTTCACCGAATACCGGCAGTACTCACCCGGCGACGACCCGCGGTATCTGGACTGGCGCCTGCTCGCCCGCTCGGACCGCTGCTACGTGAAAAAGTTCGAGGACGAGACGAACCTGCGCTGCCACCTGCTGGTGGACAACAGCCGCTCGATGGGCTTCGGCTCGGTCGGCCACACGAAGGCCGAATACGCACGGACGCTGGCGGCGACGCTGGCCTGGTTCCTCCACCAACAAGGCGACGCGATAGGCCTGCTCACGTTCGATGAGGGGATTCGCGACTATCTGCCAGCGCGGCACAAGCCGGGCCACTTGCGCCACCTGATGCTGGCGTTGGAGAAACCGGCCGGGGGCGCGGCGACTGACCTGACGGCACCGTTGCAGCGCATTGTCCAGGTTGTCAGGAAGCGCGGGCTGATGGTGCTGTTGTCGGACTTGCTGGCGCCAATCGACGCGCTGGAGAAAAACCTCGCCAGTCTCACGGCCAGCGGGCACGAGGTGCTGCTGTTTCACCTGCTGGATCCAGCGGAAGTCAATTTGCGGTTCGACCGGGCCGCCTTGTTCCTGGACTCGGAATCCAACCGAGAGCTGTACATCGATCCGGTTGCAGCGCGCTCGGAGTATCAGCGCAAACTGGACGCCCATACCACCGCAGCCCGCGGCATTTGCGACAAGCTCGGGATTTCCTATCACCAGATGACGACCGACCGGCCGCTGGAGTTGGCGCTATTCGACTTTCTCCGGTCGCGAATGCAGAGGCGGGGACGACGGGCGCGGTGATGGCGGGGGGAGTGAGGGAGTGAGGCAATGGAATGGGGTGATGGAGTAATGGAGTGCTGGGCTGACTCGGAGCCGAGTGGAATCCGCGAGCACCCCAATACTCCAACACCCCAATACTCCAATACTCCATCACTCCATCACTCCATCACTCCAATACTCCATCACCCCATTCCGCTGCCTCACCCCATCCACGCCGGCAGCACCTTGAAGTTGAACAACCGTTGAGCCATCCACACCGCCGCGATTAGCGCGACGGCGGCGGAGCCGAATTTCAAGGTGACCTCGCGATAGAACCTGGTCTGTCGAAGTCCGAAAGCCACCGGCAGGAACAGGGCGACGATGCCGAGCTGGCCCACTTCGACCCCGACGTTGAAGCTGACCAGCGCCAATACCAACGCCTCCTGCCGCAACCCAAACTCGATCAGCCCGCCCGCCAGCCCCAATCCGTGAACCAGGCCGAAACCGAACGCGACCATCCACCCTCGCTCGCCAAACCACGGCCGCACGTTGTTCACCGCGGCGGCAATCACGGACGCGGCGATCAGCGGCTCCACCACGCGCGCGGGCGCCGAGACGATGCCGAGCACGGCGAGGCTGAGGGTGACGGAATGCGCGATGGTGAACGCCGTCACGATCTTCACGATGTTCAACGCCGCGGGCCGGAACGCCTCGGCTCCTTTCCACTGGCCGGCCTCCCGCTTCAGCACTGCGGGTAACAACAGGGCGAGGAGGAAGAGAACGTGATCCGGCCCCTTGCAGATGTGCTCGGCGCCTTCGCGCAGGTAGCTCAAGGCCTGCGCCACACGGCTCGCCGGCTCGGCCAGTGTGAAAACGCGCGTGGAAGCGCCCGCGCTGAAGGTCGCCGTCTCCATCCGGCCATCATGCTCCACGCGCAGCAAGCCGTGCATATTCGTGTCCACTCGGAAGAGCGAGCGGGCGTTGATGGAGATGGCCGCGATGCGGTTGCTGCCGGCCCGCGCGGCGAACTTCACGCGGGCATACTCCCCGAGATTGAGGGTCACCGTCTCGAGGTCCGTGACGCTTAAGGCCAGCGCCATTCCGTCCGCCTTCACTTCCAGGCTGGTGACGGTGTCAATCGCCAGCGCCTCCAGGCGCCGCTGTTGTTCTTCCGCCGCCAGCGCCTTGAAGGCGTCGGACTCGATTCGCAGACCCTGCTGCAAATCGAGGAGGGCGACGTCCCACTGCCCGGCGACGTTGGTCGGGGTGATGAACAGGGTCAGGTGCGTTTCGCTTGGAGTGTGCCCGCGGGCAGCCGAGGGCCAGAACGCGGCGAGGGCGAGGGCGCTCAGTGCGAGGATTGCTCTCAGAGTCATGGCTGGCAGCCCGAGAGTATAGCGACGGGCCGTCGGCACGCCAGCGCTGGGAGCGCCGGCATCCTGCCGGCGCGTCCCTGTCCGCCTGGAAGTGCGACTTGCCGGCTGGAAGCCGGCGCTCCCAGCGGCGATTCATACAGTAGCACAACTGAAGAGTTCCAGCGGGCCGAGCTGGGCGATGCCAGGCAGTTCGCAAATCTACAGCGCCCAGGCTCAAGGGGATTATTGCTTTCCCGAATCCAGCCGATACCCTCCTGTCCGCGCATGGAAAAGTTCGAGAAACCGCACGTCGATCCGGAGTTGAAGCGCCGCATCGACGACCTGATCGCCTTCAAAGGCGGCGGCCACAACCCGGAACTCATCGCCGACATCATCGAGCAGGCGCTCCGGCTGCTCAAGGACGTTGAAGGCCGCGGCGACGTGAAGGTCATCCAGACCGCCGTGCGCGAGTTGCGCTACGCCTTCAAACTCTTCGCGCCGTGGGCGAGCACCCGCAAGGTCACCGTCTTCGGCTCCGCCCGCACCGCGCCCTCCAAGCAGGAATACCAGCAGGCGGTCGACTTCTCCCGGCGCATCGCCGACTCCGGCTGGATGGTCATCACCGGCGCCGGGCCGGGCATCATGCAGGCCGGCCACGAAGGCGCCGGTCCCGAGCGCAGCTTCGGCGCGAACATCCGCCTGCCGTGGGAACAAAGCGCCAATCCGATCATCCAGGACGACAAGAAACTCATCACCTTCAAGTATTTCTTCACGCGCAAGCTCACCTTCGTCCGCCACTCCGATGCCATTGTGCTGTTCCCCGGCGGCTTCGGCACGCTGGACGAGGGCTACGAGTCGCTCACCCTCATGCAGACCGGCAAAAGCCGGCTCATGCCGCTGGTGCTGATGGACCGGCCCGGAGGCGCGTATTGGAAGACGTGGGACAAACACATCCGCGAGCACCTGTTGCGCAACGGGCTGATCTCCCCCGACGACCTGAACCTCTACCACATTACCGACAGTTGCGAGGACGCGGTGAAGATCATCACCCGTTTCTACCGCAACTACCAGTCGATGCGTTTCGTGAGGGACCTGCTCGTGATGCGCCTCAAACACAAGCTGACCGAGACCGCCATCGACGGGCTGAACCTGGACTTCGCCGACATCGTCGCCAGCGGCCGCATCGAGGCGATGGAGCCGACCCCCGAGGAGCGGGACGACAACCAGTTCGTGAACCTGCCCCGCATCGGCTTCGAGTTCAACCGGCGCGACTACGGGCGGCTGCGGCAATTGATCGACGTGCTGAACAGCTTCTGAATCCCAACGGGATTCCATCCTTCAGCCCAGGGTTGGCGCGTAGCGCCTACCCTGGGATACGCGGCGATAATCATCATCAACCCCAACGGGGTTGAATCCGTTGGCGTCGCAGAATTCCTGCATGCGCGGGCGGCCGGCGAGGGTGCAACCCTTTCAGGGTTGCGGCGGATTCGCGGCTGTTGACCCAGGGTAGCGACTGCGTCGCAACCCTGGGCTGAACGATGGAATCCCGTTGGGATTCACCACGGTCCGGAGACGGCCTCAACGGCCGAGCAGCTCGCGGGCTTTGGCGCGGATGTACCCGCCGCGCATGAGCGATTCACCGACGAGGATGGCGCGGGCGCCGCAACGGGCGAGACGGGTCACGTCGGCGCGGGTGTGGATGCCGCTTTCGGTGACGAGCAGGCGCTCGCTGGCGCCGGGCGCGGCGAACAGTTTCGGGGCCAGGCGCTCGGTGGCGGCGAGGTCGACTTTGAAGGTCGTCAGATCGCGATTATTCACGCCCACGAGCCGCGCGCCCGCGGCCAGCGCGCGGTCCAGTTCGGCTTCGTCATGGACCTCGACGAGCGCGGCGAGACCCGCGGCCTCGGCGAGCGCCTGGAAGTCGCGAAGCTGTTCGTCCTCGAGAATGGCGACGATGAGCAGGATGGCATCTGCGCCCCACTCGATGGCTTCGAGGATCTGGCGTTCGTCGATGATGAAATCCTTGCGCAGCAGCGGCAGCTTCACGGCGGCGCGAATCTGGCGGAGGTAATCGAGCGCGCCTTGGAAAAACTTTTCGTCCGTGAGCACGGAGAGGCACGAGGCGCCGGCGGCTTCGTATTCGCGCGCGATGCGGACGGGATCGAAGTCCGCGCAGAGGACGCCCGCGGAGGGCGAGGCCTTCTTCACCTCGGCGATCAGCGCGACCTCGCCCGCGGGCGGCTGGCGCAACGCGGCGAGGAAGTCCCGGCGCTCGTCGCGCTCGAGCATCGCGTCGCGCAAATCGCCCGCGGCGATGAGGCGGCTGGGAAATTGCGCGACTTCAAGGCGCTTTTGGGCGACGATCGTGTCGAGGATAGTCGGCATGCCAGAGTAATCAGTAATCAGTAATCAGTAGTCAGTTTTCAGTCATTCGTTGTGCGCTCCAGCTTAACATGCCAGCGGCCACTGCAAACTGAACACTGAATACTGAATACTGATTACTGAACACTGGCTTTACTCCTCCACATCCTTCACCCCTTGCATCCGTTTGGCCGGGCAGCCGGCGCGCAGCCAGGCGTTGACGAAGGCGTCGAGGTCGCCGTCCATCACGGCTTGCACGTTGCTGGTCTCGACGCCGGTGCGGAGGTCCTTCACCATGCGGTAAGGCTGGAAGACGTAGCTGCGAATCTGGTTGCCCCAGGAGACGCTCCCTTTCTCGGCGTAGAAGCGTTCCAACTCGGCCTTCTGTTCGTCAAGGCGCCGGGCGTAAAGCTTGGAGAGCAGGAGCCGCATCGCGGTGGCCTTGTTCTGAAGTTGCGAGCGCTGCGCCTGCGACGCGGCGACGGTGCCGGTGGGCAAGTGAGTGATGCGCACGGCGGTCTCGACCTTGTTTACGTTCTGGCCGCCCTTGCCGCCGGCCCGGTAGGTGTCGATCTGCAATTCGTTCGGCGGGATGACGATTTCGGCCTCCTCGTCGACTTCGGCGATGACATCGACGCTGGCGAAGCTGGTGTGCCGGCGCTTGTTCGAGTCGAAGGGCGAGAGACGCACGAGCCGGTGAACGCCCCGCTCGGCCTTGCAATAACCGTAGGCGTTCTGGCCGGTGACGAGCATCGTGGCGTTCTTGATGCCGGCAGTTTCGCCCGCCAGCGCGTCGGTGACTTCGACTTCCCAGCCGCGGCGCTCGCACCAGCGGGTGTACATGCGCAGGAGCAGATTGGCCCAGTCGCAAGCCTCGGTGCCGCCCGCGCCGGCATTGATGCTCACGATGCAGTTGCGGCGGTCGTGTGGGCCGGTAAGCAGGACGGCCAGTTCCAGCGCGCCGATGGCCTTGAGAAACGTGGCGCCTTCGGCATCCAACTCCGCTTGATGCTTGAGTTGCGCGTCTTCCGGCTCGGCTTCGCACAACTCGACCATGACCCGCAGGTCTTCGAGCCGCTTCTCGGCGTCAAACAGCGGCTCGATGCGTTTGCGGAGGGCGGCCTGTTCGTCGAGGACTTTGCGGGCCTGCTCGTTGTTGTCCCAAAAGTTGGCCGCGCCGGCCTGGGCCTCCAACGCACTCAGGCGCGCTTGCACACTGGGCACGTCAAAGAAACCTCCGGAGATGCGCGAGCTTCTCGGCGGCGGTGTCGAGTTGGACTTTGACGGCTTCGAACATGGAGGGAGAGTAAAACGTAAAACGTGAAACGTAAAACGTAAAAACGTAAAAACGTAAAAACGTGATGCGTGAGGCGTGAGGCGTGAGAGCGTTCCAACGTCGGGAGGCGTTCGATCGCTTTTACGTTTCACGTTTCACGTTTTACGCCAGCCTACAGTTCATCCTCCCGCTCCGCGAAGAACAAGCGGTGCGCCCGCTCGAAGTCCGCTTCCGGCACGAGCACTTTCGCGGGCCGGTTCAGGTCGCCGTCGTCGGGCAGCGCGGGGTCCTCGAACTCCTGTGCTGCGGCGATGCCGTGCTTCTCGAGCATGACGACGAGCATCTCGGTGTTCACCACCGGGCCGGAATAAAGGAGCTTCACGGGGCGGAGTTAGCCTGCAGTTCTCACCAACGATCGTAGCCGCCGACGTGTGGAGGCGGATCGACCGCGAGTCCACGTTATCCGCCTCCTCACGTCGGCGGCTAGAGACCGTGGTGTCCTCACGCTCATGGCGAGAAATGGCCGCTAGGCAGCCGGGGACGCTGGGCTTGCCGCCGCGAGCCGCTTCTTTGCGCGGCTCCGCTGGAGGTGCCAGCCCAGGCAGAACGCGGCGACGACCGCCAGCAGGAGCAGCAACAGCCAACTCCAAAAGTGACGTCCGGGTTGAAACAGCAAGAAATAAAAGTTGAACTCGTAGCCCGGCGAAGCGCCCGCGCCAGGCGTGCCGGAAGGAACTGCCCCTGGCGCTCCCGCCTGGCCGGCGTTCCCGGCGGCATCCTGGGCGGCGGCGGCCGGCGCGGGATTCGTTGCGATGTTGGCATCGGCCTGGGCGGCAGGGCGAGGCGCAGTCATCCCAGGCGCCGCAGCGGCGGGTTTCGGAACGTCGGCAGGGCGCGTCTCCGGCGGGTTCGCGGGCACGGCTGGCGCTGGCGTTGCGTTCGGATTCGCTTCGGGAGTCCCCGCGTTGCCGCCCTGCGTCGCGGGCGCTGTGTCGAAGAACCGTTGCAAGGTGGCGACGACCGTTGGCTGCACGACGATGGAGCCGTCGCCGCCGCCCGGCGGCGTGACCGGCGGGAGCAGGTTGCCGGCCTGCGAGCCAGCATTCTGGATGGCCGAGGCAAGACCCTCGTTGTTCGACTGCTCGACGTGCGCATCGGCGAAGAGCAGATTGCCCCTGAACTCGTGGCTACCGCTGGTCCATTGGGCGGGCGCGTTTGGATTCAGGCGCAGGATCGATCCGGACGCGTAGCCGTCGCTCGTGATGTTGCGGTCTCCGGCGAGGATCGATCCAGGCTTGGAATACTCCGCGTTCACGCCGACGAAATAACTGATGTTCAGATTACGCAGGATCCCGAAGTGGTCCGCGTTGGTCCGCGTGTCGGTCGGGCAGCGCAGCAGGCGCGGCGTGCCCAGCGTGTTCGACAGCGCCTGGAAGTGCCGGAAGGCGAAATAGAACTCGCCGCTCATGGCGAAACCGGCGCGCGCGAATTCGAGAGTGCCGCCCTCGTTCGTCGCCACCTGGAATGGAAACTGGTCCTGATGATCGTGGGCGAACTCATGGTTCGCGATCCCGATCTGGCGGAGGTGATTGACGCACTCGGCGCGTTTGGCGCGGGCCTTTGCCTTGCCGAGCACCGGCAGGAGGAGCAACGCCAGGATCGAGATGATGAGCACGACGAAGAGCAGCTCCAACAGCGTGAAGCCGCGGGCCGGGGCGGTGCAATGGAGGGGCGAATTCATTCAGTGGAATCGCGGTGGAAAATGTCGGAGGCGCGCACGCGTTCGCGGACCGATTCCAGGAACCGCTCGCGGGCTGCGCCTCGCCAGGCCCGCGGCGGATGGCGGAGGAACAGTTGCTCCCTGCGATGGTGCACGCGATGAATCAGCCGGGAGAAAAGCCTCGGGTTGACCGGCT
>CAZZAQ010000001.1:22255-32752 GCA_964652165.1 uncultured Bifidobacterium sp. | reverse complement strand
AAGTCATGCGCGCACCGGCGGAGGCGGGACAGGCAGTTGGGGCGGGACCGGCATGGCCGGGGGCGGCACAGGCGCATTCATCCTGAACACCGCCAGGCCCGCGGCGCGCGCGACCGTTTCACGAAAGCTCCCCATCAACTTGCGCCAGGCGACCGTGAAGAACACCAGGTCAACGACGACTGTGAGCACACCAGTGACGAGCGGCGGTATCCATAATCGAAGCCCCATTCCGTTCGTGCCCATGAAAGCCACACTCATATAGAGCGCTCCCTCAACGAACCTCAGAACGATCCACGGCAGCACGTAGACGAACAACAGCGTCTTGAGCACCGCCAGGTTGGGCTTGCGCGTGATGACTCCCATCCACATGCCGAACCACGCCACCGCCAGCGAGCCCGTGACGAAGCGCGCCAGGGCCGAGCCGAGCGAAACCGATTGCTGGAGGAGAACATCGTCTAAGATTTGGTTGCCCCCGCCGGCTCCGGCATTCCCAGTCGCCTTCAAGTACATCATTATTTGCCCTACGCCCAGCGCCGTTTTGCCACAGAACACAATCACCGCCGACCATACGAACATCCCAGCTAGCGCCCAGACCTGCCCTCGCACGATGTCCCGCGCCGGCAATGGCGTTGCCAACATCAACTCCAGCATGCCTGTGCGCGTCGCGTCCACGAAGAACCGGCTGGACTGCGACGCCAGCCAGATCGCGAACATCAGGGAATTGAGAATCACCGCACCGTAGCCCAAAGTTAACGCCAGTTGCGGTTCTCGTTCGAAGTAAACAATCGTTCCGTAAAGCCCCCCTACGACCAGGAACACGCCTGGCACAGCCCAAGACACCCACACGCTTCGCGCCGCCAGCCAGCGCACCGGATTCCCCTCGAACAAACGCCGGCGCCGTATTGACTTTCTCTCCGTTGAGGCAAAACCCCAGCGTCGTCGGCCACGCGCCTCGCCGCGCACCAGTTTTTCCTGCCAGGCACGAGGCGCGATGAGGCAAGCCGCCGCCAGCGCCAGCCACCCGATCCCGTGCGTCACCCCCATCGCCGGCCAGAACGTGCTGTAGCGTGTCCCGCGCAATTCGAGCATCGCATGCGTTGGGGTAGCCAGCGAGAAACGCGGAACGAACTGAGCCACGTTCCATCCCGCAATCCAATAGTCGAAAATTGGGAACAATCCGAACACTAACAGGCAGAGCAACAACGTGCCGCTCATCGCCCGTTGCGCGTCGCGCGCCAGCGACGACACGAACATTCCCAGCGCCAGCGAAAAGAACAGCGTGTTCGCCAGCACGAGCGCCAGCCGCCAAAGCTCGAATCCCGTCACGCCGCCCATCAACAACGCCAGCCCGATGACCGGCAACGCCGCGACCAGCCCGTAAGCGCCCCGCAGCGAACAGGCCACAAGCTTGCCCAGCACCACGTCGAACCCGCGCAAGTCCGTCAGGAAGAGCAGCCCGAGCGTCCCCTCCCGCTTCTCCTCGCTCAACGTGTCCGAGGCCAGGAACACACCTGCGCCGGCCGCGACCACGAATCCCATCCAACTCAGGATCGCGAATACAATCGGCCCGACTTGCGCGCCGAACCCGCCCCGCGACATCGCCGCCAGGGAAAGAATCCCTCCGATGATCATCAGGCCCGCGCCCGCCGCGACGACGCGGCTCCAGTAAGTGACCCACTTTCGCGCCGCCACTCGCAGCTCCCGTTCGACTATGGGCAGGACTGTCATACGGCGTGAGCCGCGCGGAACGACCGGTCAGTCGGCGGCTTACCTCTCGATCGTCGGCCTGTCTCCGCTCCCATCGCGAGCGCTCGCATCTCGCGCAGAATAAGACAACGGCTTCGGTTCGCAAGGAAGGGCTTCGAGGTTCCTCGACGTTTCGGTGGGTTTGTTTGGCTGGGTACTTGGCATTGGGGTCGCGGAGCGACCCCGTGATGGTAGCCGTGGGCTTCAGCCCACGGAATGGGTGCCGGTGGGCGGCGTCGCGGAGCGACGCTTGAAAGCCGCGTGAAATTGCGCCGTTCATTCAGTCGTCGCTCCGCGACGAAAGGTTTCTGACTCACCGATCCGTGGGCTGAAGCCCACGGCTACCTTCAGAGCCTCGCTCCGCGAGGCGGGCGAGCGGTTTCCTCCACCCATTGAGAACATCGAAGAACCAGCTTTGACCTTTGAGCTTTGAGCTTGGCTTCCTATCCTCGCGGCGTGCACCTGGCTCATCTGCGCCTCCGCGATTTCCGCAATTACACGCGGCTGGACACGGATTTCACGCCGGGCTTCCACCTCTTGTTGGGCGACAACGCCCAGGGCAAGACCAACCTGGTCGAAGCGATTTATCTCATGGCCACGCTCCGCTCGTTTCGCGGCGTGGGCAGCGCGCAGATGGTCCGGCACGGGCAGAAGGGTTACTTCGTCGGCGGCCGCGTGGTGGGGCAGGGGGAACATGAGATCAAACTTTATTGGTCGGCCCGCGAGCGCAACCTGAACCTGGACGGCCAGCCGGTGCGGCGGATTGCGGACTACCTCGGGGCGTTGCGGGCCGTGGTGTTCTGCACGGAAGACCTCCATCTGGTGAAGGGCACGGGGCGCAGCCGGCGGAGGTTTCTCGACCTGTTGCTGTCGCAAACGCACACGGCTTACCTGCCGTTGCTTCAGCGTTACGCGCAGGCGTTGCGTTCACGAAACGCGCTGCTCAAGCAACGGGTGATCGACCCGGTGCTGCTCGACAGTTTCTCACGGGAGCTGGTGTCGCTCGGCTCGGAGATTACGAAGATGCGCCACGAATTGGCGCCGCGCGTCTCGCCGCTGGCGCGCCTGGCCTACCGGCGCATCGCCAGTGACGCGGAGGAACTGCGGCTGGAATATCAGCCAGGCGTCAAGCAGGACTTCGCGGTGGAACTGGCGCAGTCGGCGGCGCGGGAGCGAGCGCAACGGCTGACGCTCGTGGGGCCGCATCGCGACGAGTTGTCGCTGATGTTGAATGAGCAACCGGTGGCTCAGTTCGGCAGCGAAGGCCAGAAGCGCACGCTGGCCATCGCCCTCAAGATGGCGCAGGCGGAGTATCTTTGCGGCTTGCACGGAGCGCCGCCGGTGTTGTTGATCGACGACGTGATGGGCGAACTGGATTTGAAGCGCCGGACCGGCCTGATGCCGCTGCTCGAGCGCTCGCACCAGGCGCGCGGGCAGGTGTTCATGACTTGCACGGAGGAAAACTGGCCGCGGGAGTTGGGGCGGGAGTTGGTGAGATGGACGGTGCGCGACGGGACGCTGCGGCCAACAGAGGAGAATTCAAAATGAAAAATTCAGTACTCGCAATGGCCGCCGGCGCGGGGCGGTACCTGTTTGGCGTAGCTGCGACCGTGAGGTCGCAGGCTGAATTCTCCAAGGGGAACGAACACCATGCCGCTACCCAACCTTCTGCGGCCACCTCCCGCGACCTCACGGTCGCAGCTACTCTAACCAGCGACGCGGGGCGGTTGGCTGGACTGTTATTCGCCTTCACCGGCCTCCTCGCCACAGGCGCCGAGCCGAAGCCGCTGGTGAACGCGCACGCGCACAATGACTACGAACACGCCCGGCCGTTGCTGGACGCGCTGGACCGCGGCTTTTGCAGCGTCGAGGCGGACGTCTGGCTGGTCGATGGGCAATTGCTCGTCGCGCACGACCGGGGCAAGGTCAAACCGGGGCGGACGTTGCAGGCGCTGTATCTCGACCCCCTGCTGGCTCGGGTGAAGCAAAACGGCGGGCGAGTTTATGCTGGGGGGCCTTCGCTGACACTTTTGGTCGACGTGAAATCGGACGCAAAGGACACCTGGCTCGCTCTGCGCATGGCACTGCGGCCTTACGAGCCGATTCTGACCCGCTTCGGGCGCGACGGGATCGAGACCGGCGCGGTGACCGTCATCATTTCCGGGAATCGCGCGCGGGACTTGATGGCGTCCGACACGAACCGGCTGGCGGCCTACGACGGACGGCTGGCGGATCTTGAATCCGGCGCGCCTCCACAATTCGTTCCGCTGGTGAGCGACCAGTGGCGGCAGATTTCGAGCTGGCGCGGCGGCAATGCCAAGCCGCTTCCGGCCGCGGACGAGCGCAAACTGCGCGAGACGGTCTTGAAGGCGCACGCGCAAGGCCGGCGCATCCGCTTCTGGGGCGCGCCCGACACGCCCGAAGTGTGGGCGGCCTTCCGCAACGCCGGAGTGGACCTGCTGAATGCGGATGATCTCGACGGATTACGGGAGTTCTTGCTAAAGCCCTGAATCTCAACTCTTGCCAAGCCGTCGAACTCCTGCTTGAACTAACGATTGTGTTCGCCGGACGCACATCGAAGCGCCTTCCGGGCGCGGGCAGGGTCGCCATCGGAGTGCTGTTTTTGGGGTTGTGGCTGGGCGCCGCCGGGTTCTCTTCTTCTGCGTGGCTGCACGAGCGGGTCTGTGCGGATGCCAAGCAGGTATCTCACGATTGCGCCGTCAGCACGCTGGCCAAAGGCCACTTTGCCGCGTCCCCCGCGCCGCCGCCCGCGCCGGCGCCTCGCGCGAACTTCCCGAGCACGGAGGCTTCGGTCGAAAAACTTTTCCTGACGCAAATCGATCTTCGACTCTCCCCCGGTCGGGCCCCGCCCGCCGCTTTCTTCATCGGTTAGACAGTCCTCCTGGGTCTGCCGGCGCCCGGCAGACGTTGTGCCCCGTTTGTGAATCCCGCGCCGATGCCCGGTGCGTCGGCGCACTTTGAAGAAAGCGAATAATGAAAACGTTTTGCTTGGTTGGATCGTGTCTCGCCCTTGGCCTGACCGTGAGTGCGGCCCAGGCGCAGAATAACACGGGCGAAGTGGAACAGATTCGCCAGCAGCTTCAGCAGGCCAACGAAGCCTTCCAGAAGGCCGTCGAGAATTACCGGCAGGTCACCGAGTCATTGAATCAGCGGCTCGAACAACTGCAACCGAAGGAAGGCCGGGCCGCGCCTCCCGAACCCGCAAAGCCGCCCGCCGCGCCGGGGGCCAACAACGTCCCTGCCGCCGCCGCGGCCGGCACAAAGCCCTGGTCCCTGTCCGACCCGATCCGCATCGGCACGGCGCAGAATTACATCGGCGTATCGTTCGACGCGCTCGTGGCCGCCGGCTACTCCACGGCGACGGACATCGAGTCGCTCCAACTCGGCGGGCACGACCCGAAGCAGCGCGGCTTCACCGTGCAAAATCTGGAAACCACGTTCGATGGCAAAGTGGATCCCTACTTCCGTGGCCAGGCGAACATCGTCCTGCAAATCGATCCCGAAGGTGAGACGACCATCGAGGCCGAGGAGGCGTTCCTAGAAACGATGTCGCTGCCGTGGAACCTCCAGGTCAAGACCGGGCAATACTTCACCGAGTTCGGCCGGCTCAACCCGACGCACCCGCACACGTGGGACTTCGTCGATCAACCGCTGGTCAACGGACGGTTTTTCGGCGCCGACGGCTTGCGCAATCCCGGCGCGCGTGTCTCGTGGCTCGTGCCGACGCCGTTCTACTCGGAAGTGTTTCTTGGCGTGCAAAACAGCCAGGGCGAAACGGCGGAAAGTTTCCGCAGCGATCACGAAGAGGAACTGTTCCTCGGCCGGCCCGCGGTCGAGACGCGGGTGAAGGGATTCGGCGATATGCTTTACGCGCCGCGCTACTCCGCCTCATTCAACCTTGGCGGCGAACACACGCTGGTGCTCGGCGCGTCCGGCGCCTTCGGGCCGAACGCCAGCGGCAGCGACACGGACACGCAGATTTGCGGCGCGGACTTCTTCTACAAGTGGAAACCGAGGACGCACTCGAAGGGCTTTCCCTTCGTGAGTTGGCAGACCGAGTGGATGTACCGGCGCTACGAAGCCGGCGCGTTCGCGGGCGACCCGGACAATCCGGCGCAGCCGCGCGAAACGCTGCGGGACTGGGGGCTTTATTCGCAGCTCGCGTGGGGCTTCCGCCGCGGCTGGGTGGCGGCGCTGCGCGGCGATTACGTGACCGGCGAAGACGCCGCGCTCGGCCCCAACGCCGACCGCGACACGCGCTGGCGGATTTCGCCTGCGCTGACGTATTATCCCACCGAATTCTCGAAGGTGCGCCTGCAGTACAATTACGACGACCGCGATCGCATCGGGGTCGATCACTCGGTATGGCTGCAATTCGAGTTCCTCCTCGGCGCGCACGCGGCGCACAAGTTTTGATTCGTTGAATGGTGAAACTGTTAAATCGTTAAACCGATTCCTCCCAATGAACTCGACTCCTTCTCTCAACCTTCGAGTGGTGAAGCTTCCCGCTTCAACGCTTCAACGCTTCAACGCTTCAACGCTTCCTGTCCGGCGTTGCTGTCTATTGCCATTGGCGCTCGCTTCCTTCTTTGCAACGACGCTAGCGACACAAGCCAAACTCAACGTCGTCGCCACGCTGCCCGACTACGGCGCCATCGCCGGGGCCATCGGCGGCGACAAAGTCAAGGTCACCAGCATCGCCCGGGGCACGGAAGACCCGCACTTCGTCGATGCCCGGCCGAGTTTCATTCGCGTGCTGAACCAGGCTGACGTGCTCATCGAAGGCGGCGCGGAACTGGAGATCGGCTGGCTCCCGCCGCTCGTCAACAGCGCCCGCAACGCGAAGATCCTCTCCGACGCGCCCGGGCACGTCATCCTCTCGCGCGGCATCCGCCTGCTCGACGTGCCGTCCGGGCCGGTGGACCGCTCGATGGGCGACGTGCACCCACTCGGCAACCCACACTACTCCTCCGACCCGGCCAATGGGAAGATCATGGCGGCCACTATCGCCGCCGCGTTCAGCAAGCTCGACGCGGCGAACGCCGCCTATTACGAGGCGAGCCTGAAAAAGTTCAACGACCGCCTCGATGCCAAGCTCGCCGAATGGACGAAGGCAATGGAACCGTTCCGCGGCACGAAGGTGCTCACTTACCACAAGTCGTTCGACTATCTCCTCGACCGATTCGGCCTGGTGCTCGACGGCACCGTCGAGCCCAAGCCCGGCATCGAGCCGTCGCCCACGCACATCAACGGGCTGATCCCGCGCGCGAAGGCCGATGGCGTGAAGCTCGTCATCATCGAGCCGAACCGCCCGCGCAAGACGCCGGCCTACGTGGCCAATTCCATCGGGGCAAAGTTGCTGCTCCTGCCCGAGATGGTGGGCGGCCACGAGAAAGTTAAAGACTACTTCGATCTGTTTGACTACGATGTCGGGCAAATCGTGGCCGCCCTCAAGCCGTGAACGAGCCGGACGCCTCCATCCTCACTCTCGACAGCGTGGCGGTTGGATATGATCGGCACGCTGTTTTGTCGGACGTGAAGCTGGCGTTCAAGCGCGGCAGCTTCACGGGGCTGCTCGGAGCCAACGGCTCCGGCAAGTCCACGCTCATCAAAACGATTCTCGGCATCCTCCCGCCGCTGGCGGGGCGCATGGAGTTCAAGTCCGTCGATGGCCACGAGGCCATGCTTGGCTACGTGCCGCAGCGAGAGTCGCTCGATCCGATTTTTCTCCTGTCGAGCTTCGAGGTGGTGCTGATGGGCGTGTGCGGGCGCGTGCGGCCGGGCCGGTGGATCGGCAAGGGCGAACGGGATTGGGCGAGGCATTGCCTGGAGCAGACCGGGGCGGCTGAGCTGGGCCGCCTGCAATTCTCCGAATTGTCGGGCGGCCAGAAGCAGCGCGTGCTCATCGCCCGCGCGCTGGCGGCCAGGCCGGATTTCCTCCTGCTCGACGAGCCGACTTCGGGCATCGACGTGACGGTGAAACAGTCGATCATGGAATTGCTCCGGCGCATCCATCAGGAGCAACGGCAGACGATTCTCATGGCCAGCCACGATCTGCCTGTGGTGCGGCAGTACGTTCAACACGTCGTCTGGTTGCGCGACGGGAGAATCCTGGAAGGCCCGCCCGCCGAACTGCTCTCCCGCGACAAGATGGAGGCCATCCTCGATTTGGAGATGCGCTGAGATGGAGACCCTGGTGGAAAAAATCTTCGGCCCGGGTTTCTTCCTGTGGAAGCCCGTTTACATGAGCCTGGCCTTCGGGCTGACCTGTCCCCTCGTGGGCGTTTACCTGGTCGTGCGCCGGCTGGTGTTCATGGGCGTGGCGTTGCCGCAGGTTTCCTCGTGCGGCATCGCGTTCGCTTTTGCGTTGCAGGCCTGGGGGCTGCTGCCCCACGCGCACGACAGCGCGGGCGAACAGACCCTGGCGTTCATCGGCTCCACGGTATTCACGCTGGCGGCCATCCTGGTGTTGTCGTTGCTGGCGCGGCGCGGACGCGGCTCCGTCGAGGCGCGCATCGGCACGGTCTACGTGCTGGCGGGCGCGTGGAGCATCATCTTGCTGTCGAAAAATCCGCTCGCCGAACACGGCCTGCTCGATCTGCTCAAGGGCGAAATCATCTCCGTCTCCGACTTCGAACTGGGAGTGACGGCGGGAACCTTCGCCCTCGTCGTCGCGATGCTGTGGCTTTTCAAGAAGGAATTCCTGCTCGTCTCGTTCGACCGCGAGATGGCCGTGAGCCTGAAGAAAAACGTGCTGGTCTGGGACTCGTTTCTCTTTCTCCTCATCGGCCTGACCATCTCGATGGCGGTGCTCGGTGTGGGCTCGCTGGTGACGTTTGGATTTCTGCTGCTGCCGCCGCTGACGGCCCACCTGTTCGCGCGCAACATGCGCCAGTTCGCCCTGCTGGCGTCCGGCTTGGGCGGCGTGATTGCGCTGGTGGGGTTCATACTCGCTTACCGACTGGACCTGCCGGTGGGGCCGACGGACGTGGCGCTGTTGGGGGTGCTCTACGCGATTGCGTTCTGTGCCAGGAAACTGCTCGCCCGCAACCGGGCCACCGACGGCACGGCGGCGCGACCCCAATCAAGTCCCGGCTGAATCCACCAAGCCGGACATTTCGCGCGCCGGCGACGTGACATGAAGCGCACCGGGAGCTTGTAGCGCCGACAGCCTTGTCGGCTGTTTCGCCGACTGCCAGTCGGCTGGCGCTCCGCACGCGAATCCGCGCCTGGTTCTGTTCGCACTTTCGCGGGTTGGCAACCCGCGATACGGCAGGCTGGGCAGCCTGCGCTACGAGGCCAAGTGCGCGCGGGAGTGCCTGCGGGATGACGGGCCGGCAGAGCCTCACAATCCCGGCCCAAGCCGCGGGGTGTGAAGAATCCCGGTCTAAGTTCCCGCGCCCGGTTGCCGAAAAGCTGGTTTGTGAGACAGTATCGCAGATTTTGTGCTGTTCGGCCGATGCTGGATGTGGCACGTTTGAAACAACTCATGAGACCCATCGTATTGCTTTTGGGCTGCCAGTTGGCGCTCACCCTCCGGTTGTTCGCCGCTGAACCCGCCCAGGCGTCCGGCACGTATTTCGCGGCCGACAAGAACGCGTTCGGGGTCACGGCCGACAAGACGCTGGTCTCGTCCCGCTACACCAACGGCGTGCCGGACCCCGCCCGGCTTGTCGAAGGCGAGAGCGACGCGAACATTATCAAAGTGGTGAGCCGCCTCCTTCAGGGCCAGCATTTCACGAGGAAGCGTTTGGACGACGAACTGTCGTCGAAGTTCTTCGACCGCTACCTCGACCATCTGGACAACCGCCACCTCTTCTTCACCCAGGCCGACGTGGAGTCGTTCGAGAAGTACCGGTTCAAGCTCGACGATCTGACCGAGAAAGGCGATGCCGGACCCGCCCGGCAGATCTTCAACCGTTTTCGCGAGCGCGTCGCCCAGCATTACGACCTCGTCCTCGGCTTGCTCAAGAACGAGGCCTTCGAGTTCAAGGGCCAGGAGCGCTTTCAATTCGATCGCAAGAAACTGCCGCGCCCGGCCAACTTGACCGAAGCCAGGAAGCTCTGGCGCGACCTCCTCCGCCACGAATACCTCGAGGAAAAGCTCAATAAGCAGAAGCCCGAGCAGATTGTCAAGAACCTCACCCGCAGATACAACGGCATCATGCGCTGGGTCAACGAATACGATAACGACGACGTCCTCCAAGTCTACCTCACCGCCCTCGCGCACGTTTACGACCCGCATTCCGACTACATGGGCAAGAGCGAGACCGACAACTTCTCGATCAGCATGAGTCTCTCCCTCTTCGGGATCGGGGCCAGGCTTTCGTCCGAGGATGGCATCTGCAAGATCAACGAACTGACCCCCGGAAGCCCGGCCATGTTGAGTGGCAAGCTCAAGCCCGGCGACAAGATTATCGCCGTCGCTCAGAGCAACCAGCCGCCGGTCGACGTCGTCGACATGAAACTCAACAAAGTCGTCGAACTCATCCGCGGCGCCAAAGACACCGAGGTCCGCCTGACCGTGGTCCCCGCCGATGCCGGCGATTCCTCCGTGCGCAAGATTGTCAGTCTCATCCGCGCCGAGATCAAAATCGAGGACGGCGCGGCGAAGGCCAAGATCTTCGAATTGCCCGACGGCAAACGCGGCGGCGGCCAGGAACGAACGATTCGCATCGGCGTCATCGATCTTCCCTCCTTTTACTCCAGCTTCGAATTGGAGGGCCGCAA
>CAZZAQ010000001.1:21467-22245 GCA_964652165.1 uncultured Bifidobacterium sp. | reverse complement strand
CCGACGTGTCCAAGCTCCTCAAGAAGCTCATGCAGGAGGAGGTGGCGGGGGTCATCCTCGACTTGCGCCGAAACGGCGGCGGCTCGCTCGAAGAAGCGATCAACCTCACCGGCCTGTTCATCAAGGAAGGGCCGGTCGTGCAGGTCAAGGGGCCCGACCGGCCGCCGTCCGTTGATGTCGATCCGGATCCGAGCGTGTTCTACGACGGGCCTGTGGTGGTGTTGACCAGCCGCTTCAGCGCTTCGGCCTCCGAGATTTTGGCCGGCGCGCTTCAGGACTACGGCCGCGCCCTCGTGGTCGGCGACTCCGGCACGCACGGCAAGGGCACCGTGCAGTCGCTCCAACCCCTCGCGCCGATCATGCGCCAGTTCAACCTGCTGGGCACCAACGATCCCGGCTCGATCAAGATCACCATTCGCAAGTTCTACCGCGCCAGCGGCGCCTCCACCCAGCTTCGCGGAGTCACGCCGGATCTGGTGCTGCCTTCCATCAACAACCTGCTCGAAGTCGGGGAAGGCTCCCTCGACAATCCGTTGGCCTGGGATACGATCGATCCCGCCCGTTACGAAAAGGTCAACCGGGTCGAGCCTTACCTCGCCGAACTCAAGAAGCGTTCCGACCAGCGCATCACGAGTGATACGGATTTTGTTTTCATTCGCAGCGAGATGGAGCGTTACAAGAAGCAGCAGGCCGACAAGAGCGTCTCGCTCAACGAAGCAGTCCGCCTCAAGGAGAAGAAGGAAGCCGACGAGCGCGCCAAGGCACGCAAGAAGGAACT
>CAZZAQ010000001.1:5490-21457 GCA_964652165.1 uncultured Bifidobacterium sp. | reverse complement strand
CCGAGCCGCCGGGAAAAATCTACGACATCTACTTGAAGGACGCCGACGAACCGGGGCTCCCGCCGCCCACCGTGCGAACCAACTCGGCGTCCGCCGCGACCAACAGTTCGAAGTCCATCGTCATCACGAAAAACAGCGCCACCCCCGCCGCCAAGTCGGACGTGGCTGGAAGCCCGGCCAAGGACGCCAAGGCAGCTCCCAAGCCGGCCGAACCCAAACCCACCCTGGCCCACGACGGCGACGATTCCGACAATCCTGCCGATCCGGATGTGCCCGCGATTGACGTCACACTCGACGAGACCCGGCGCATTCTAATCGATTACATCCGCCTGCTGGACAAGGCCGGGGGTGTCGCCGTCACCCGACCCGCCCGGCCCGCCGGCCCAGCGTCGAACCGCTGAACGCCGGGCCGGCCTGCCCGCCGCCCGAAGGCCATGAGCACCGAGACGCTTCCTCCTCCCGTCGAAAAACCGTTGGAGACAGGCCAGCCCGCGGAGAAGATTCAGGACGCCTTCGAGAAGGGCTGGAACGTCATCGTCTGGAACGACCCGATCAATCTCATGAGTTATGTCGTGCACGTCTTCATGCGCGTGCTCGGCTTCAACAAGGAAAAGGCCACCCGCCACATGCTCGAAGTCCATCAGCGCGGCAAGAGCCTGGTCGCCAAGGAAACGCGTGAGCGCGCCGAGTTTTACCACCAGCAAATCCAGGCCTTCGGCCTGAGCGTCACCCTCGAACAATCCTCCTGAGCCATGCACGCGGCCAAGCTCGAGGGACGTCTGACGCTGACGATTGAGGCGGGGGAACGGCCGCGATTCCGGCGCATTCTGGAAGCCATCATCCGCAATTACCAGACGCCACCCGAAGCGCTGCCGGCCCCGGTCGCCCGGGTCTGGTATTGCACCGCCGGATGCCAAAGCGCGCTAATGTCGGCGGAGCAGTCCAGAGAGTGGATGGACCAGTTGCGCGCCATCCGCAATTCACGTCTCCGCCTGCTCCAGCGTTTTCTGGAGGAGCTGCAATCGGCGGGCAAAGGTAGCTCGGAACTGCGGTTGAGCACCGACCAGGCGGGCGACTTCATGACGGCGCTGAACGATCACCGGCTGTTCCTCGCCGCCCAGCATGAGATTGGCGAAGCCGAGATGGACCGGCCGTTTTTTGCCTCGGCGGCGTCACTGACCCCGGCGCGGCGCAAGGCGTTGTTCGAAATCAGCGCGCTGGCGCTCGTCATCGAAATCCTTCTGAGCGTCATCGACCCCGAGGCCGTCCGTTGGCTGGAGTGAATCCAACCTGGGTCGTTGGCCGTGCCACGAGGTCGGCCGTTGACGCCGGCGGGGCTTGCTGCGATGGTTCCGCCATGCCAGCCACACCGGAAACAGCGGCTTTTGAGCGCGGCATTCGACCGGTCCTCCAACTGCTGCTGCCGGACAAAGCCGATGCAGTGCTCAGTTTTCGGCCTGACCCTGCGCTCCAATCGCGCATCGAAGAGTTGGCCGCCAAATCGACGGAAGGTGAATTGACGGAGCCGGAGCGGGCCGAGCTCACCGGCTACGTGCGAGCCAACAAGTTTATCGCCATTTTACAACGGCAGGCGCGGCAACTGGCTGGGTCTGCCTCGTAAGGGATGAACCCCGCCACGAGAGCCCGCGTCCGCGAGCGCGCCGGCAATCGTTGCGAGTATTGTCACCTTCCCTCCGAACGCAACCGGATTCCCATGAAGCGAATTCAAAATTCAAAATTCAAAATGCGCTGCCTGTGGATTGCGGCGTTCCTGCTCCATTTTTCATTTTTAATTTTGAATTCCACGGCCGCCGACCCACCGGGCCCGCGGGAAACGCAATTTCTCTCCAACATCCGCCAGCTCACTTTCGAGGGCAAACGCAGTGGCGAAGGCTACTTTTCTCCCGATGGCAAGGCGCTGATCTTCCAGAGCGAGCGGGAGGCGGAGAACCCGTTCTACCAGATCTACGTGCTGGAGTTGACGAGCGGAGACGTCCACCGCGTCTCGCCCGGGCACGGGAAGACGACTTGCGCCTTCTTCCAACCCGGCTCGGAGCGCGTCCTGTTCGCCTCGACGCACCTCGATCCCGACGCCCGCGCCAAGCAGAAGGCCGAACTGGACTTCCGCGCCTCCGGCAAGCAGCGCCGCTACTCGTGGGATTACGATGAACAGTTCGAACTCTTCACAGCCCGCCGCGACGGTTCCAATGTGAAGCGCCTCACCGCCGCCCCCGGCTACGATGCCGAAGGCGCCTTCTCACCGGACGGCAAACACATCGTCTGCTGTTCGTTTCGCCACGCGTTTCCAACGAACAACCTTTCCGCCGCCGAGCTCAAGCGAATGGAGACGGACCCCGCCTGGTTTGGCGAGATCTACGTGATGGACGCCGACGGTTCGAACGCGCGCCGCCTGACCGACTGGCCGGGCTACGACGGCGGGCCGTTCTTTTCGCCGGATGGCGGGCGCATCCTCTGGCGGCACTTCAACGAGGAAGGGACCCTCGCCGACGTTTACACGATGAAGACCGATGGCTCGGACCGGCGGCGGCTGACCGATTTCGGCGCAATGTCCTGGGCGCCCTTCTTTCATCCTTCGGCCCAATACGTCATCTTCACCGCCAACAAACTCGGCTTCGCCAACTTCGAGCTCTTCCTTGTCGACGCCGCCGGCCAACGCGAGCCGGTGCGGGTGACTTTCACCGATGGTTTCGACGGCTTGCCGGTCTTCTCGCCGGACGGCGCCCAACTTTGTTGGACCTCCGGCCGCACGCCGGACGGCAAGTCGCAATTATTCCTCGCTCAGTGGAACCACGAGGCCGCATTGACGGCCCTGGGACAGGCCGGGCCGGCCTCGCCTGCGGGAGGCGCGGCCGCGTCCGTGGCGATCGATCTCGCCGCCGCCGTCACGCGCGAGGACGTGCGCGTCCACGTCAACTACCTGGCCTCCGACGCGCTCGAAGGCCGGGCCACCGGCAGCCAGGGCGCACGCCTTGCGGCGGAATACATCGCGGCACAGCTTCGAGGGGCCGGCCTCAAGCCGTACGGCGCGGATGGGGATTTTTTCCAGCCGTTCGATTTCACCGCGGGCGCCCGCGTCGTCACTCGCGCGAATCGCCTGGTGGTGGCGCGACCGGAAGGGCAGGGCGAGGCGGCGTTCGAGGTCGAGCGCGATTTTCGTCCGCTCTCCTTCAGCGCGAACTCGGAAGTGGAGGGAGAAGTCGTGTTCGTCGGCTACGGGTTGTCCGTCCCTGGCAAGCCGGGCGAGGGCTACGATTCGTACGCGGGCGTCAGCGTCAGCAACAAAGTCGTCCTCGCCCTCCGCTACGTGCCCGAGGAGGTCGAACCCAAGCGCCGCCAGGAACTCAATCGTTACGCCGGCCTCCGCTATAAGGCGATGCTCGCCCGCGAGCGCGGCGCCCGGGCCGTGCTGTTCGTCACGGGACCCAATTCGCCCAGCGCGGGTGAACTGGCTTCGCTCACTTCCGATGGCAGCCTGGCCGGCAGTGGCATCGTCGCCGCTTCGGTCACCACGAACGTCGCCAGCGTGCTGCTCGCCAGTTCCGGCAAGGACTTGAGGTCACTCCAGTCCGCCCTCGACACGGAAAACCCGCACGCCGAGTCCGGCTTCACCTTGCCGAAGGTCCGTGTCCGCCTTGCCACCGCCGTCGAGCACCTGAAGAAGACCGACCGCAATGTGCTCGCAATTCTGCCGCCGGCCGAATTTCCGCCGCATCCCGAGTACGTCCTCGTGGGAGCGCATTACGATCACCTCGGTTTTGGCGAATCCGGCGCGATGCGGCGCCAGGGGGAGGAAAACCAGATTCACCCCGGCGCGGACGACAATGCCTCCGGGACTGCCGCCGTGCTCGAGCTGGCCGCGTCGCTCGCCGCGCAACGTGCGCGGAACCCGGCGTCCTTCCGTCGAGGCGTCCTTTTCGCGTTCTGGTCCGGCGAGGAGATGGGCCTCATCGGCTCGTCCCATTTTGCCGAGCACCCGCCCCTGGCGCTCTCGAATGTGGTCGCTTACGTGAACTTCGACATGGTAGGCCGGTTGCGCGAGAACAAACTCAACTTGCAGGGCATCGGCTCCAGCGGCGCCTGGCGTCGGCTCATCGAGAAGCGAAACGTCGCGGCCGGATTCAATCTCGTCTTGCAGGAGGATCCCTACCTGCCAACGGACGTCACCGCCTTCTACCCCAAGGGCGTGCCGGTGCTCAACTTCTTCACTGGCGGCCACGAAGAGTACCACCGACCGGCAGACCGACCCCCGACGCTCAATTTCGAAGGCGCCGAACGCGTCGCGTTGTTCGCGGAAGCGCTCCTCCTCGACCTCGTGACGGCCACCAACCGTCCGGACTACCTGGTGGTCTCCCGGAGTGACACGGGTGGTGGCAGCCGGGAAAATCTTCGCGCCTACCTGGGAACGATTCCCGACTACACCACCGAAACCGCCGGCGTGAAACTCTCCGGTGTGCGCGCGGGTGGCCCGGCGGACAAGGCGGGCCTGAAAGGCGGGGACGTCATCGTCGAGTTCGCCGGGCAGAGAATTGCCAACATCTACGACTACACCTATGCGATGGACGCGGTAAGGCTCGGCCAGCCCGTGAAAGTGGTCGTCCTCCGGGCCGGCGAGCGCGTCTCCCTCACCGTGGTTCCCGAGGCTCGGAAGTGACGGTGCAGCCTGGACTTGGGCCTGGCAAGCTTGGCCGCGGCGGCCTCCCCCCGGCTCCGAACTCCTGGCGCCGTAGTAGCGCGAAGTCCGCAAACTGCGAGTCCGCAGCCGGGTCCACCCACTTCGCTCAAAGAATTCTCCCAAGCAAAACTTCGCGCATTGAACCTCTGAACCGCGGTAGGGACGCGCTGCCGCGCGTCCAGGCCGACCGGCAGGTCGGCCCTACACACGTTCGTGGGGAGCCTCGACCTCCAACTTTGGACCCGCATCGGGGCCATGAACCGTTCTACTGGGAGCGCCGGCATCCTGCCGGCGAGTTTCTCGACTCCCAGCCAAATCATTCGCCGGCAAGATGCCGGCGCTCCCAGGGCAGGCCGGCCGGACGCCTGCCCTACCTCGCGGTTCATGGAAAGGAAAGAGTTATCGCTGAGTTTTTGACGCGGTGCTCCCCTACGATACGGGACCGGCTGCGTAGGTACCTGGAGTGCGTCCTGCCGACCCCTCTCCGGAAGGACAGGTTCAATTCCCTCTAATCTCTTGCTCAAGTCAAACCGATAGGACTCCAGCCAGAAATGCGCAGAGCCTGAACACCAACAACCGAGGATGAAAACCACGATCGCGCTGCTATCGCTTCTGTTCGGCAGTATTGCCGTCTCGAATCTGCTGGCTCAGGGACATTTCCAATGGGGCAATAATATCCAAAACGTCGTTCGCGCCCCAATCTACGGATTGGATCCTGCGAATCCGACGCAGATCAGGACGGGAAATACCGCTACCGGCGATCCACCCGGCACTCAGACGTACGGGGGAGCCCTTCTTGAAGGCACGCGATACACCGCGGCGATCTACACCGGCGACGATGCAGCCCAGGTGCTGGCCAATTATACTCACATTCAACTGGACCCATTCCGCTCGGGACCTGGGGCTGGTTTCACTTCAACCCAGGTGACTTCTGATCCGAACCGGCCTCCTGGGACGGCGAACGTATTCTACCAATTCCGGGCATGGGAAAATCAAGGCGGCACCATTACCAGTTGGGCTCAGGTGATGGCTTTTGGCGGGCTGATACCGTGTGGCAGCTCTGACGTTTACGTTTTCGCCTTTCCACTCAGTGACGGGGTGCAGGGGCCTCCTAACACCGACGGCATTCGCAGCTTCCAGCTCACGATCGTTCCCGAGCCGAGCCTGATTGCGCTGGGCGTCCTCGGCCTCGGCGCGCTGCTGTTCCGCCGTCGCAAGTAATCGAACTCGCCGGTTTTCCTCGAGCCGCCCGTGGTATGAGGCAAGCGTAGCTGCGACCGTGAGGTCGCGGGACGGGGACGCAGGAGGTTGGGCAGCAGCATCGTTTTCGCTCACGCTTGACAATTCAGCCTGCGACCTCACGGTCGCAGCTACGCTAAAGCGAAGCCGCCCGCGGGGGCGGATTTTTTGCTTGCCCAAGGCTTTCAAATTGACTTGGCCTTCGGAAGGCCTACTGTGCGGCGGTCCGGTTTCTCGGCGCGTTCGTCTATCGGCCAGGACGGGGCCCTCTCAAGGCCTAAAGACGGGTTCGATTCCCGTACGCGCCGCCACTGGTCACTGGCATCGAATCGCCGCGACTGAACACAGAGCATGCAAGGAAGCATGAATGGGAATCGCAACGGGATCATCGAACGGATACGGGCCACGATGGATCCCGTTTCAACCTCAGTGGGCCCTTCGGCGTTCGTTCGCCGTTCCCTGGCAACTCCAGGATTCGCTTCGCGCCGATGAGGACGTTTCAGATCATCTTCAACCCGACGAGCGCCGCCGAGCTTGCCCGGATGCCGAAGGAGCTTCAATTGAGCATCCTGGGCGAGTTTCGCGGCCTGCCTCAGGAAGTGATGACCACGGATCTGGAACGATTCGGCAAACTCGAACGCGAAGGCCGCACGCTGCATCGATTCCGAATTGGCGATTATCGAATTTACTTCGAGCGCCATGACCTGGGAGTGGTCGTCCACCGAATTTTGAACCGGAATACCCTCAAAGACTTTCTATTCCGTTCCAATCTCCCGCTGGGCGAGGATGAAGCCCTCCAGCAGAACCCGAAGTTCTGGGAGTTGATTGAGTCCGCCCGCGGCGGAACGAATTCGAAGACCTAGCGTCGCTACGGTTCCTCGCCCAATTCCACGTTCCAATAGGCCACGTCGAGGAAGTGTTTCCAACTGTCGTGATGGTGCATGCCGAGATTGATCTGCACGAAAGGCCGCCACTTGGGACGCCTGGGCTTGCGAATCAGGCGCATCCCGGCCTCGGCGGGAGTCTGGTTGGCCTTGCGGGTGTTGCAGGACACGCAGGAGCAGACAATGTTTTCCCAGGTCGTCGGCCCGCCGCGGTCGCGCGGGAACACGTGATCGAGATTCAAATCTTTCCGCTCGAAGCTCTCGCCGCAGTACTGGCAGGTGTTCCGGTCACGCTCGAAGATATTGTGCCGGGTGAACTTGACCTCCTTCTTGGGCAGCCGGTCGAACAACAGGAGCAGGATGACGCGCGGAATGCGCATTCGGAACGAGATGGTGTGGACGCACTCCGGGTGGGGCTGCTGCTCGGAGAAGTCGCGCCACTGCCCGAAGTCAAACGTCTGGAAGGAGCCGTCGTGCCCGCTCTGGACGACTTGCGCGCGGCCTTCGACCAGGAGGGTGATGGCCCGCCGCGCCGAGCAGACGTTGACCGCCTGCCAAAGGCGGTTCAGCACCAACACATGCTGCCCGAGACACGAACTCATACGAGCCAATAATCGGAGAAACCCTAATTGAAGGAGACCCTGGGTGTCAATCTTTTGGCCGGGCGTCGCGCGACTCACGCTTAAAACTTCATCCACCCAATCTGGTTGCACAGCCAGACGAGGCCGAAGGCGAGCGCTGCGGTGACGGGGAGGGTCATCACCCACGCCCAGAGAATCCGCTCGACGACTTTGAGCTTCAACGCGCTGAATCGCTTCGCACAGCCAACGCCCATGATGCTCGTCGAGATGGCGTGGGTGGTGGAGACGGGCATGCCGAGCGTGGCGGCGACGGCGAGGACCGTGGCGCCGGCGGTTTCGGCGGCGAAGCCGTGGACGGGCTGCAATTTGACCATTTTGTGCCCCATGGTCTTGATGATGCGCCAACCGCCGGCCGCCGTGCCCAGCGCCATGGTGAGGGCGCAAACGACGACGACCCAATTGGGGATGCCCTGGCTCTTGACGTCGATGGGGCTGGGCATGTAGCCGAATTGGAGCCACGAGGGGAGCCAGCTTACGAGGTTGTCGCCCAGGGTGAGCTTGAAGGGATCGGAGCCTTCGCTCGTGATGAGCCAGGAGGCCCAGTCGGGGACGTGGTCGAACAGCCCTTTGGTGGTGCCGGCGACGAGGGCCAGGGTGATGATGCCCATGCATTTGGTGGCGTCGTTCATGCCGTGGCTGAATCCCATGTAGGCGGAGGAGGCGAGCTGCACTTTGCCGAACAAGCGGTTCACGGTGACGGGCTTCCAGTTGCGCAGGAGGACGTAGAGTAGCCCCATGAGGGTCAATCCGCCGAGGAAGCCCATCAAGGGGGAGATGACCATGGGGATGACGACCTTGTTCTTGAGGCCGGCTTTGTCGCCCATCTTTTTGACGCTGGTCTCGACCTGCTCGGCGCGTCCGCAAAAGGCGACGACCTGCACGGTGTTGGTTCCGACCTTGACGTTATGGGTGCCGTTGGTCTTGATGCCCTCGCCGAGGGCGGCGAGGACTTCCTCGGAGGCGGGCATGAGTTTCTTTTCCTTCTTGTCCTTGATTTCGACCCACTTGACGGAGGTCCAGACCGAGACGGGCTTGCCGTCTTTCTCAAGGGGCTTGGCGGCGTTCATGCAAACGGCGGCGCCGAGGGCCGCGCCGACCAGGCTGCCGACAAGGGCGTGACTGGAGCTGGACGGCAAGCCAAACCACCAGGTGAGGAGGTTCCAGAAGATCGCGGCGAAGAGGCCGCAGACCATCGCTTCCTGCGTGATGAACCTCGCTTCGACGAGGCCGCTGGAGATCGTCTTGGCCACGGCCAACCCGAAGAAGGAGCCGAAGAGGTTGGTGACGGCCGCGAGCATGATGGCCTGCCGCGGGGTGAGCACCTTGGTGCCGACGACTGTGGCGATGGCGTTGGCGGTGTCGTGAAAGCCGTTCGTGTAGGTGAACACGAGGGCGACGAAGAGGACGGTGAAGACGAGGAGGAGGTCCATGGGTCAAGAGTTCTTGAGCACGATGTGGGAGATGACGTTGCCGGCGTCCCGGCAGCGATCGACCACTTTCTCGTTCAGGTTAAAGAGGTCCTTCAGGATGATCGCCTTGAGCGCGGGGAAGCCCGGCTCGTAGAAGCGCCGTTCCATCTCCAGCAGCAGGTCGTCGGCCGTCGATTCAACCGTCTGAAGCTGATTCTGCAGCGCCTTGATGCCGCCGAGATTTCGCCCGCTGCGCAGGGCTTGCACCATCTGGCGCACGAGGTGGACGGCTTGTTCCATCAGGTCGACCTGCTTGCTGAAATCGACGTCTCGAACCTTCTCCGCGGAGATGCGGTAACGCTCGGCAAACTTTTCGACCGTCTTGGGAATCTTGTAGAGCGCCTCGGCGAGCGCCTCGATGTCCTCGCGTTCCATCGGGGTGACGAAGGTGGTGATGAGCATCTCGCTGATCTTCTCGGTGATGGCCTTGTCCTTGGACCGGGCGTCGGCAAATTCGTGCAGGGTGACGGCGTTGTCACGGTGGAGGAGCATGAACTTGAGCGCATCGACGGCGTGGGCGGCTTCGCCGGCGCTGGCTTCGAGCAGGTCACAGAATTCCTGTTCGCGGCTGAGCAGTTGTTGGAGGCTGATCATGGGAGCAAAGGGGTTTGGCGGAGTGGGGCTTTTACGTTTTACGTTTTACGTTTTATTGCCCGCCCTTCATAAAACGTAAAACGTAAAACGTAAGCGCGGACGCGTCAGGAATTCTTCAGGACGATATGCGTGACGATATTGCCGGCGTCGCGGCAACGGTCGATGACCTTTTCGATCAGCTCGTAGAGGTCTTTCAGCGCGAGCACGCGGGTGGGGTCGTGCTTGCCGCTGAAGAGGTCTTTGAGCATTTCGAGGATCAAATCGTCGGCCTCGCCCTCGATTTGCTGGAGCTTGCCGTTGATTTCCTTGGCTTCATCCAACTGGCCGGAGCCCAGATCGCGGAGCAGCTTGACCAGTTCCACAACCCGCCGGGTCGCCGCATCGAGCAGCGCGACGTGCCGGGAAAAGTCGACGTCCTTGACGACCGGAAAGGCGATAACGACCCGCTCGGCGATCTTCTCCACGGTTTTTGGAATCTTGTAGAGCGAGGCGCTGAGGACCTCGACGTCGTCCTTCTCAAGCTGCGAGACGAACGTTTTCACGAGCGCCTCGTTGATTTGCTCGGTGATCTTCTTGTCCGCCTCTTTCGCCAGGTGGAACTCTTCGAGGGTGGGGATTTTGTTGGCGTGGGCCAGCACGCGGTTGAGCGCCTGGACGCTGTGGCGGGCTTCCTCGGCACTGGCTTCCAACAAGTCGAAAAACTTGTCGTCTTTGCCCAGTAGTTTTTGCAGGGAGAACATAGCACGCCCTTGGTAACAGAAGCTTCAAGGATGGCAAGGGTTTCGTCACAGGGTTTCGTCACAGGAACGTAACTTCACCGCCACTTTCGCGTAACACGACTCGCCGAGCCTGCGTCTAATGACAGCTATGGCGACACACTACGAAGAGTCCTTGCAGCGCGACATCGAGCGCATCCGGGGCAAAGTGGCCGAGATGGCGAAGCTGGCCGAAGGCGCCCTGGAGGCCTGCTTGCGCGCGCTGGTCGGGCGCGACCGGCAGATTGCCTATTCGGTCATCCTGCGCGACCAGCGGATCGACGCGCTGGAGAAGGAAATCGACCGGCTTTGCCTGGAGTTCATCGTGCGCCAGCAGCCGGTCGCCCGGCACCTGCGCTTCGCCTACGCCACCATCAAGATCAACCAGGAGGTCGAACGCATCGGCGATTACGCCGAGAGCATCGCCCGGCAGGTGCTCAAGCTGTCGAACCTCGAGTGCCCGGTGCCCTTGGAGCGCTTTCGGCAGATTGCCGGCATGTCCATCCCGATGCTGCGCGACGCCGTCAAGGCATACCTGACCGAGAACGCTGACCTCGCCGCCAAAGTCTCCGAGACTGAAGAGGAAGTCGACACGCTCAAGAGCGTGATCAACTCCGAACTCATCCAGCTCCGCCAGGAGAATAAAATCCCCCTCGAAGCGCTCAATCCGCTCATGACGATTGCCCGCCGCTTCGAGCGCGTCTCAGACCAGGCGCGGAACATTTGCGAGGAAACGATTTACCTGGCTACGGGCGAGTATCAGAAGCACATCGGCGGGGACACCTGGCGCGTGTTGTTCATCGACGAACACCATTCCTGCCGCAGCCGGATGGCCGAAGGCATCGGCAACGCCTTGAACCAGCCCAAATTCGTCTTCGCCAGCGCCGGGCTCGACCCCAAACCGGTGGATCGGACCACGGTCAGCTTTCTGAAGGAAAAAGGGATCGACGTCAGCCGCGCCAACTCGCATCGGGTCGAAGCAGTGCCGAACCTGGAGTCATTTCAGATCGTCATCGCGCTCGCCGAGGAGGCGAGGCGCGCCTTCCCGGTGAAGTCCAAAACCGTTTGCCTCGACTGGAGCGTGCCCGACCCCTCGATGGTCCAAGGCAGCGCCGCCGAAGTGAAGGCGGCTTTCGAGAACGCCTACCAGCACCTCCACGCGCACATCAACGACCTCGTGGAAGGGATCCTTACTGACAAGATTGATTAACAAATCCAGCGAGCACCACCAACCCGATCAAGAGCCATGAAGAAAAACATCACGCCTCACCGGGCCAGCCGCATTGGCGCCATTGCGAGCCTGTGCGCCGCGTTCGTTTTCGCTGGCTGCGGCAAGAGCGGACAGGACGAGATCATCCGCGTGAGCCGCCAGTCCAGCTCCGGCACCTACGAGTTCTTCCGCGAACACGTCTTGAACAAGAAAGATTTCAAGCTGGGTTCGCGTGACATGAATGGATCGAAGGAAGTCGTTGAACTTGTGGCCAACACGCCGGGCGCCATCGGCTACAGCGGCATGGGCTATAACGAACCGGGCAAGGTCAGGATGCTCCCGGTGGCCGCCAAGCAAGGCGAACCTGCCGTCGCGCCAACGGTCGAAAACACCTTGAGCAAAAAATATCCCATCGCCCGTTCGCTGTTGCTCTACACGCTCGGGGAACCGCAAGGAGAGGTGAAAAAGTACATCGATTGGGCTTTGTCCGACGCCGGTCAGAAAATCGTGGAGACCAGCGGGTACGTTCCGCTTCCCCCGAACCAACGCACCCCTGCGGCAGCGTCCACGCCCGCCGGAGGCGCGAAGACCACCCTCCAGGTAAAGGGTTCGGACACGATTGTGAACCTCGCCCAGGCTTGGGCCGAGGCGTACAAGAAAATCGCGCCGCACGTGGAGGTGGAAGTTTCCGGTGGCGGCTCGGGCCAGGGCATCGCCGCTCTCATCAAAGGCACCATTGATATCTGCAACGCCAGCCGCAACATGAAGTCCGAGGAGATCGAACAGGCCAAAAAGAACACGGGCAAGGCTCCCAAGGAGTTTGTCGTCGGCTACGACGCTCTGGCCATTTACGTCCACAAGAACAATCCGATCCAGAGCATCAGCCTGGATCAACTCGCCCAGGTGTACGCGGAAGGTGGCAGCGTCACCAAATGGTCGCAGTTGGGAGTGCAACTCAAGTAGCCGGTGTCTTCGCCCTGCCTCGTGATCCCGCGCCCCGAGTCCGAACCGCCGCAGCCCATCGGCTGCCAGCAGACCGGTCGCCGGGCGCGCCTCTTCCACAAGCCTGCAGATGGACTCCCCTGACACCGCCAAGCCGGCCGGCTACAGTTTTGCCGTTCGGGAAGCGAGCCGGCCCGGATGGGCGGTCTGGGGCGAGCGCGCGTTGCAGGTGCTGATTTACCTGTGCGGCCTCAGCGCGATTGTTTTCGTCCTCAGCATTTTCATTTTCGTGTTCAAGGAAGCGGCGCCGGTGCTGTTCGGGGGCAAGTTCCGCCTCCCGGAATTCCTGTTCAGTCCGGAGTGGTACCCGACTTCGGAGACGAACAAACGCTACGGCGTGCTGGCGATGATTGTCGGCACGTTCAGCGTGACAGCCCTGGCCTTGGTCATCGCGGTCCCGTTCGGGTTGGGCGCTGCTATCTATGTCGCTGAGTTCTGCGGGACGAAGGTAAGGGAGACCTTGAAGATCGTGATCGAATTGCTGGCTGCCATTCCCAGTGTGGTCTGGGGCTTTATCGGCCTGACGGTCATGAGCAAGCTCATCGTCAGTTTCACGGGTGCCCCCGTGGGCGTCAACATCCTCAATGGGGCCATCATCCTTGCTCTGATGATGGTGCCGATCATCGTCTCCATCGGCGAAGACGCCCTCAAGGCCGTGCCGGATTCCTATCGCGAAGCGGGCATTGCGCTCGGCGCCACGCGCTGGCAACTGGTCTGGCGGGTGTTGCTGCCGGCGGCCAAGAACGGCTTGCTCGCGGCGGTGCTGCTGGGCGTGGGCCGCGGCGTCGGGGAAACCATGGCGGTGCTCATGGCCACCGGGCACGCCGTCCACATCCCGAACGGCATCCTCGACTCGGTTCGCACGCTCACTGCCAACATCGCCGCCGAGCTGGGAGAAGCGCCGGTGGGCTCGGACCACTACCGGGTCCTGTTCATGACCGGCGTGCTCCTGTTCACCATCACATTTGCGGTCAACCTGACGGCCGACTTGATCGTGCGCGGCATCCGAAAGAAATGAATCGCCGGCCTGAAACCCTGTTCGTCGAGACGCCCCTGGTCCGGAAGAAGCTCCGCCGGGAATCGATTGCCAAGTGGGTCTTCTTTGGCATGGCCGTCTCAATGATCGTCCCGCTCCTGCTGATCATCGGCTACCTGATCGAACGGGCCGCGCCCTCGCTGAGCCTGGGCTTCCTGCTCGACGTTCCGGTGAACGGCATGAAGGACGGCGGCATCTGGCCGGCGCTGGTCGGCACGATTTATCTCGTGTTCATCTCGCTGGCCCTGGCCGCGCCCATCGGCGTTCTGGCGGCGGTTTACCTGAATGAATACGCCAGGGACAATTGGCTCAATCGCATCATCAACCTCGCCGTCATCAACCTGGCGGGTGTGCCCAGCATCGTGCATGCGCTCTTCGGATTGGGCGCGTTCGTCTATGCGGCCCGGTTTGGCTTCTCGGTCATCGCCGCCTCGCTGACCCTGGCGATCATGACGCTGCCGGTGATTATCGCCAGCACGCGCGAAGCGCTGGCCAGCGTGCCCCGGAGCTTCCGCGAGGCCTGTTGGAACGTGGGCGCCACGCGCTGGCAGGCCATCAAGGCCATCGTCCTGCCCAACTCCATTAGCGGCATCCTGACGGGGATCATCCTCCAGGTGTCGCGCGCCGCCGGCGAAACCGCGCCGATCATGTTCACGGGCGCGGTCTTCTTCAAGGCGGTGGAGAAAGGCGACTTGTTCCCCTACGGCCTGGATGACCAGTGCATGGCCCTCTCGATGCACCTTTACACGATCTCCACGCAAGTACCCGGCGTGAAAGACTCTATCAAGTTCGCCACCGCGGTGGTGCTGCTCGGTTCGGTGCTGTTGGTGAATGCCGCAGCCATTGCGCTGCGGGTCTATTTGCGGTCCAGGAAGAAATGGTGAGTGAGATTCATGATTGATGACTCAAAAGACATTCATTGCTGGAACTGGCACCCAGGAGCGAGACCGTCCACCGCGGGACTCGCAAGATCGTAAATCAAGCATCCCCGTTGCCGTGATGAGCCCGCCGAAGAAAATCGAAGTGAACGGCTTGCGCCTGTCCTACGGCCGCAAAGAGGTCATTCACGGCATCTCGTTCGACATCCACCGCAACGAAATCCTCGGCGTTATCGGCCCCGCGCAGTCCGGCAAAACCTCTTTGTTGCGCTGCATCAACCGCACCATCGACTTCACCGCCGATGCCTGCGTCTCCGGCACCATTAAGGTGGACGGACAGGACGTCCGCGCGCCGGGCGCCGAGAATGGCGGCTTCGCCAATGTCTTCGAACTCCGCCGCAAGATCGGCATGGTGGCCCCGCTGCCGGTTGGCCTGCCCATCAGCATTTACGACAACGTCGCCTTTGCGCCGCGCTGCGCGGGCATGACCCGCAGAAGCGACCTCGACGCCATTGTCGAGCAATGCCTCCGCCAGGCTGCCCTCTGGGACGAAGTGAAGGACCGGCTTGACTCTCTGGGCACGAAACTTTCCGGCGGCCAGCAACAGCGGCTCACCATCGCCCGCGCCCTGTCGCACCAGCCGGAGATACTTTGCCTCGACGAATTCAGCATCGCCATCGACCCCGTCACCACCATGCGCATCGAAGACGTGCTGAAGGAACTGAAATCGCAGATGACGATCATCCTGGTCACGAACCTCGTCCAGCAGGCCCGTCGGCTCGCCGCCCGCACCCTGTTTCTTTGGAACGGCGATATCGTTGAGCTCGACACCAACGAGGTCATGTTCAGCGATAAGCCGAAGGACCGGCGAACGTACGAGTACATCAATGGCATTTTCGGGTGAAATCGTTGAATCGTTAAAATAGTTGAACTAACGCAAAGTGACAGTGACCGACCCCATCCAACTCGGCATTACGACGCGGGAACTTAACTTGTGGTACGCCAAATTCCAGGCGCTCATCAACGTCACGGTCGATATCAAGAAGGGGATCATCACCTCGCTCATCGGTCCGTCGGGCTGCGGCAAGACCACGTTGTTGCGTTGCTTCAACCGCGTCAATGAACGTTACGGCTACGTCACCACCACCGGCGAAATCAAGCTGCACGGCAAGAACATCTACGATCCGGACGTCTCCCTGATTGAGTTGCGCAAGTCCGTCGGTATGGTGTTCCAGCGGCCCAATCCGCTCCCCATCTCGGTTTACGAGAACGTCGTCTTCGGCCTGCGCATCCACAACGACGGCAGATTGAGGAGATCCGACCTCGACGACGCGGTCGAGAAGGCGCTGACCGAAGTCGGGTTGTGGAAGGACCTCAAAGACCGCCTCGACACGAAGGCGACCGGCCTCCAGCTCGAACAACAACAAAAACTCTGCATCGCCCGGCTGCTGCCCCTCAAGCCGGAGATTATCCTGATGGACGAGCCGTGCAGCGCGCTCGACGTGGAGGGCACCCGCCACATCGAAGAACTGATGGCCACGCTCAAGGGCCGCTACACCATCGTCA
>CAZZAQ010000001.1:0-5480 GCA_964652165.1 uncultured Bifidobacterium sp. | reverse complement strand
AGGCCCGCCGCGCCAGCGACGAGTGCATCTTCATGCTGCTGGGCGAACTCATCGAGCACGACCGCACGGAGGAACTATTCCTCAGCCCGAAGAATCCCAAGACGGCCGAATACATCGAGGGGCGGTATGGTTGAGGGCCCGGCCGGCCCCCGCTGCTCGCCCCTCGCCGGCCGTTCTCCGGGCCTACTTTACCCTCCTTCCGCGTTCGTCCTCAGCAAACAACTGCATGAGTTCACCGAGAAACCTCGTGAAGGCATGCTTCCAGATGTTGTTGTGATCAGGAACCAGTTTCCTATCGACCTGCGCCACGATGAACGGCGAGGCTGGCCGTCCGGCCCGCGGATTCAGCGTTGTCGAGGTAAACGGCATTTCCTTCCCGAGCGCCTTCTGCAACTCCTCCACGCTCTCGAAATCCTTTCTCCTCGCTTCCAGGATCTTCTGTGACGGCCCTGGGTCCCGTTGGTAAGTTGCCTTTTTCCTGTCGTACTGCTCCATCATGACGCTGGGATGCAATTCCTCCTTCGGTCGGGGCAACAGGTCGTGCGTCACGAACTTTCCGTAATGTCCCACGGCCTTGTTATTCGCGCGATACTGCCCGTTGGTCTGATGGCTTTGGAACAACGTCGTGAAGAATCGCCCGATGGGAAACAAATTCTTTGTCGCCGTGTCGCCCTTCGAAGTGAGGATGGCCAGGTTGAGCAGCCGACGGTCGTTGGTCCCATCCGGCCGGGGACTTCTGGCCGCGTCGCGCAGGACATGGAACCGCGCCGCCTCAAACGCCGGATTGACCAGCACCACCAGGTCCCCAAACCCACGCCTTACCACCCCGTCACCGTCCGCGCCATGCGGCACCAGAATCCGCTCCAGGTATAGCGGCGCCACGGCCGAATACGTGGCCGCAGCCCCAAAGCTGTGCCCCACAATAATTAACCGGCTCGCCACCGCCCACTCGCCCGCCGCTCGATTCCCCGCCGCCTTCACAGCCTCCTTGCTTTCGTTCACCATCGCTTCGAGCCGCAGCAACAGTTCCGTCAATGCCCCCCGCCCCACCTCGTGTCCCGTCCGCTTCCGCGCCCAGAAGGTCGTCTGTTTGACGGCCCACAACTTATGCGTCAGTCCGCGCCAGCCCGCGTACACCCCCACCACCTTGCGCGGTGCGACCCCATACGACTTCGCCTGAGCGTCCTCGACGTCTGCCATGAACGTGAGCGTCTGCCGAAAATCCTGAACGTTTCCATTGTCGTACGCCGCGTTGTTCTTCCAGCCGTGGACGAACGTCAAGAGCAACACCCCCTTGTCCAATTTCGGCCCCATCTCCTTCTTGACCTCCGCCAGCACCTTGTCCATCTGCTCCCGGCTCCACAGCCAGCCCTGGTCATCGAACTCCACGAACCCGAGCAGATACTTCGGCATGCGTTCCAGCGCCGCCTTCGGGCAATCCGGCGCATTCGTGTCGGCACAGACCCCGAGCGCAGTGCGATATTGCTTGTGCCCAGCGCAGCCGCTCGTCAACAACAGACAGCAAAGCGGCAGCACGAACGCGGCGGCAACGTTTGGGATGGTGGCGGGATGATCTCTCCTTGTTTTCATAAGCTTGGTTCAATTCGGCGTGATGGTTTAATTTTCCCGGCTGGTTCGCTTGTACTCCTCTCGCGCGAACCTGGACCGCCCGGACTTCCGATGTCAACGAAAATCTCCGACCGGATTCTCTTGGGCTTTGAACTTCGAGTTGCTTCCGTTACAATCGCCGCCTATGAACCATGTCGGCATCGGCTACGACGTGCACCGGCTCGTCGAGGGCCGAAAACTCATTCTCGGCGGCGTTGAAATCCCGTACAGCAAGGGTCTCGATGGCCACTCGGACGCCGATGCGCTGCTGCACGCCATCACCGACGCCGTGCTCGGCGCGCTGGGCCAGAGCGACATCGGGCACTTTTTCCCGAATACCGACCCGCGTTGGAAGGGCGCGCCGAGCCGGATATTTCTTCAGGAAGCCGCCCGCCAGGTGGCGTTTCGACAGGGCCGCATTGTGAACGTCGACGCGACCATCATCGCCCAGCAACCGAAGCTGGCGCCGCACATTGGCGCGATGAAGATTCACATCGCCGAGGCGCTGGGCTTGAACGTGCAGCGCGTCGGCCTCAAGGCAACCACCAACGAGTTGCTGGGCTTCATCGGCCGGGAGGAAGGCATTGCCGCAATGGCCGTCGCCAGCGCCGAGTTGCCGGAATGAGTGAATCATGAGCGGGGCGAATGGAGTGCTGGAGTGTTACGGGACGAATGGAGTGTTGGAGTGTTGGAGTGTTGGGGACTGTCTGGGTCGCCGGCACCATTACTCCAATACTCCAATACTCCATTCCCCCCCCCCCTCCCCTCATGGGTGCCAAGGCTGAGATCGGCTGGACCCGCCGCGACGACGCGGGTGAGCGTTGGGATGTGTATGCCCGGCGCGTCGGGCGCGACTGGAAGTTCTTCATTCGCCAGCGCCGCTACGAGCCATGGCGGCCAGTGGAGAACCCGCCGCTGGAAGACTGGCTGGAACTCCTCGATGCTCTACGCCGACTGACCGTCCGCCGCCGCTATCAACCGGAGGATGTCGCGCAACTCGAAAAGACCATTCGCGAGCGGTTTCCGGAAGCGGAGTTTTGACTGCTGTGAAGCGTTGAATCGTTAAATCGTTAAATCGTTCAAACGGTCAACACTTTGCGATTGGCGGTTCCACAATTTCACGTTTCAACGATTTAACCCTTCAACGCTTCAACGAAGTCCCCCCACCATGACCCGCCCCATCATCCTCATCTCCGGCAGCACGGACGACCGAGGCGCCGAGTTTTCCGACTATTCGTTGAGCCTTTCCATGAACTACCCGCAGGCCCTGGCCGCGGCGGGCGGCATGCCTTGGCTGTTGCCGTGCCAGCCGGAGCGCAAGTTCGTCGCGGACGCCGTCCGGCGCGCCGACGGGATTCTTCTGACCGGCGGGGACGACGTTGACCCCAGGCGCTACACCCGTGCCCTCCCCCCGGCCGTCGCAAAGACCGTCCACCGCGCCCATGCGGCACGGGACACCTTTGAATTGATGCTCGTGGCCGAGGCCTTGAGCCAGCGCAAGCCGATGTTGTGCATCTGTCGGGGGCTGCAGCTCCTGAATGTCGCGTTAGGCGGCAGTCTGCTCGCCGATATCGCCCTTCAGAGGCCGCTGGCCCTCAACCACAACCGCACGGACAAGAAGGACAAGGTGGTGCACCAGGTCGAGTGTATGGACGGGTCGCTGCTGCGCCGGATCGCGGGCAAAAAAAGGCTCGGTGTGAACAGCTCACACCATCAAGCGGTGGAAAGAATCGCTAAAGATTTGCGCACAACTGCCGTTACTAAAGATGGAATCGTTGAAGGCATGGAGCTGGCGCACGAAGCGCGCGGATTGCTGCCGTACTTGCTCGCAGTCCAGTTCCACCCGGAAAGGCTGTTCCGGCAGCACGCCGAGCACCTGTTGCTCTTCAAAAGTTTCATTCGGGCCTGCGGGCCCGGAACGGCACAGTAGTTTGGTATGAAGAACAGCATCTTGTTGGTTGACGATCAGCCGGAACTCCGGTCGTTGCTTGCGGAGAGTTTCTCCTCCCGGGGCTACGAGGTGATCGAAGCTTCCGATGGCGCGAGCCTCAAAGGCTGTTTCAGCGGCCCCCAGCCCGACGTGGCCCTCGTGGACCTCAAGCTGCCCGACGCGGACGGGCTGGACCTGCTCAGCGCCCTCAAGGAACAGTGGCCCGACACCGAGTGCATCGTCCTCACGGGCTACGGGACGCTCGATGCCGCCGTCGAGGCCACCAAACGCGGCGCGTTCCACTTCCAGACCAAGCCGCACAACGACGGCATTTTTAACCTCGTCGAGCGCGCCATCGAACGCAAACAGGCCTCGCAGGAAAATATCAAGCTCATCGGCGCCCTCAAACGCATGAGCGGCGACACTTCGCCCATCTTTCAGTCCGCGCAGATGAAGGCCGTGATGAAGACCATCGAACGCGTCGCCCCCAGCGACGTCTCGGTGCTCGTCACCGGCGAAAGCGGAACCGGCAAGGAAGTTGTGGCCGACATGATTCATACGCTGAGCCGCCGCGACAAAGGCCCCTTTATCAAGATCAATTGCGCCGCCTTGCCGCGCGATCTCATCGAAAGCGAACTGTTCGGTTCCGTCAAAGGCTCTTTCACCGGCGCCACCGAAGACCGCAAGGGCCTGTTCCGCCAGGCCGAAGGCGGAACACTGCTCCTGGACGAACTGTCCGAAATGCCCGTCGATACGCAGAGCAAACTGCTGCGTGTGCTTCAGGAGAAGGAGGTCCGTCCCGTCGGCGGACGCACCAGCTACAAGACCGATTGCCGCATCATCGCGTCCACCAACCGCAGCGTGGATGACGCCATCAAGCAAGGCAAGCTGCGCGAAGACCTCTACTACCGGATCAGCGCCCTGGCGATTCACCTTCCGCCGCTGCGCGAGCGCCGCGACGACATTCTGCCGCTGGCCCGCGCGTTCCTGAAGCGCTTCGCCGCCCAGGCCGACCGATTGATTGCCGACTTCAGCCCCGAAGCCGCCGAGCGCCTTCGCAAGTACGACTGGCCAGGCAACGCCCGCCAGCTCCAAAACGAAATTCAGCGCACCGTGCTCATGTGCGAAGGCCAGGTCGTCCAGCCCGCGGATCTTTCCATCTGTCACTTCCAGCCCAGCGCCGAGGAGAACGGGCAGAACCTCACGCTCATGGAAGCGATGGAGCGCAACAAAATCGTCGAGGTCCTCAAGGAAACCGGCGGCAACAAACAGGAAACCGCCCGGCGCCTCGGCATCGGCCGGCAGACGCTCTACAACAAGATCAAGAGCTACCAGATTGCGGCGTGAGGAGGGGCGGCTTCGGGTTTCGAGTTCCAGGTTCCGAGTTTCGAGTTTCGGGTTTTGGGGTTTCGGGCCGCGGACTGGGACGTTGAACGGCCAAAAAGTGCGGTCGTTGATTTTCAACCACTTACGAATACTGATCCGGCGCTGACGCGGCAAAAAATCATGTGAGAATATCCGAGAAAAGCCGAGAAGAAGCAGCACCGCCCGGCGGGGCAATCTGCAGGCCCGAACGCGCCGCGTGGGTGGCCTCCTCGATTCCCAAATCGCGCATCGGAGCCAGGAATCCGGTAGGGACGCGCTGCTGCGCGTCCTGGCCGACCGGCAGGTCGGCCCTACCGAGTTCATGGGAAGCGCGGGCGACCCCGGTCGAAGAGCCCCGCCGCGCCGTGCCAGACAGGAGCCTGTGGTGCAACGGCTCGTCCAAAGCGTTGACGACTCTATTCATCGTGCGGCCATTGTCGCACGCGGGGTAGGACAACGGCGGTCCAATAGGATCAACTCCAGTCAGGAAAGTGGGAGAGGGGGGAAGCGGGTAAGTGGGTGAGCGGGTAAGTGGGTGAGCGGGTAAGTGGGTGAGCGGGTAAGTGGGTGAGCGGGT